>NZ_JADEWU010000088.1:0-22065 GCF_015207485.1 Planktothrix mougeotii LEGE 06226 | reverse complement strand
CGATTTCAATTACTAATGCAACGGCACAAGAAGGTGAACTTCTAAACTTTACTGTTAGCTTGTCAGAACCAAGTGATGAAGTTGTCAAAGTCCTTTACACAACACAAGAGGATACAGCTACTCCAGGTGAGGACTATTTTGATTCAACTACAACAATAGAGTTCCAACCCGGAGAACAAGAAAAAACGATAACTATCGGAAGTTTAAGCGATACAAAGACAGAGGGTGATGAAAAGTTCTCTGTCATACTTTCTAATCCTCAAAATGCTCAACTTAGCAATGATAAAGGTATTGGCACTATCACTGACGTTGAGGTTGAAGAACCTTTGATCTCAATTGAGGATGCTTGGGTTAAAGTTGATCCTGGGGAAGACAAAACAGCGACTCTAAAATTTAAAGTTAAGTTATCTAAAAAAAGCGATCAGCCATTAGATAAGCCAGTAACAGTCAAATATTCTACGGCTGACGGTACTGCCGTATCCCAGAAACAGCTAGATGGGGAAAAGCAAGACTATCAACCTGTAACTGAAGGTACAGTGACTTTTGCTGGTAACGAAACTGAAAAAGAAATTGAAATTACTGTGCGTGGAGATACCCCTGTTGAGTACGCTGCTAACGCTCACCATGCTGCTTTCGAGATTTTTGCTAAAGATACAGCTTATAGAACCGAATGGACTCCAAAAGATGGGGGAGAGGTTAGCAAAGTTTTGCCTCAATATCCCGATTTAGGTTACAGTGTAGACGAGACATTTGCTGATAGTAGCACAGGGTTTTATGCTGTTGGGCTTACCTCAGATGAAGATTTCAAGGTTATTCTCTCCAATGCAGAAAACGGGCGCCTTAAAACAAGAGAAGCTACCGGAACAATTTATGACTTAGGTAAACCACCAGTCCTAACGATTCGAGGTACCAATAATGCCGAAGGTGTTCTCGATGACTTTGATCCTCGTGGTGTAGGTTTCGATCAGTTCTTATCAAAAAAAGATGCTTTGATAAAATGGCTTTCAAAAGTTAGCCAGCCAGTGCCAGAAGATAAAAAATTTACCTTTGAACCTAGCATCACAGGTCATAGTTTGGGTGGTGCTTTAACTCAGTGGGTAGCTAGTGAATACACACAAAAGGGAGAATTAGGAGAAATAGTCACTTTCAATTCTCCAGGTATTTCGACTTCATCAGCTAATTCTTTTAGAGCAAATCAAACTGGAACTGTTACTCACTATGTAAGCTCGGGAGATTTTGTCAGTATGGCTGGAGAAGCCTATTTGCCTGGTAATTATGTTTTGTCTGAATTTTCAGGTATTACTTTAAACGGTATAGATTTTTCAAGGTTGAACCCAGCTTACAAGCATCTCGCACCTGTAATTATCCAAAATAACTCTGCTTTCAATAATAGCAAACCTGACCCTATCAAGGAAAAAGATCGAGCTGGAGCAAGTAAACTGAGTAGTTTTTTCTTTAACTATTATCCCGATCCAGACTACTTTACATATCAAGTTGGCATTGCAAGTATTGGTGGGCTTTTGTCTATTCCTACCGAATCGCCTTGGGTTGCTGATTTAGCAGTAAACATAGCTAAAGCATTAACTTTTCGAGGAACAACAGAGTTGGCTCGAAAAGCAGCCGGAGTACCATTATCTTTCATATTTGATCGTATTGACCTACAGGCATTATCGGAAGTTTTAGTAGCAGCTAAAGAATTTCCTCAGACTGCTTGGGAAGCGATCAAATTTATAACCCGTGTGGGTATCAAATTTCTGGAAAAAAATGAGCTTTCAAATCCAGGTTTTACTGATATCCAAGGTTTAGATACTCAAACAACTAACCCTAATGCCTTAATAAATAGTTCCCTGCAAATCGCACAAAGCCGCCTACAGGAATTTGCAACTCGTCCTGATTTTAATACCCAAATGAATACTATTTTTGGGACGAACTGGGATGTGGAAACAGCCAATAGTTTGATTTCACAAATAGCAACTCCAGGCTCTAACGCGCTTGCCCCTATCCAAGTCGTCCCATCTTCTGAAATTGAAGGCGCAAATGGAGCTTTTGGAATTCAGGAAAATATGATTTATGTTTCCAGTCAATTTCTCAACCAAAACGCAAACAATCCCGAAGCAATTATTAGTCTTTTATTGGAAGAGATCGGACATTTTATCGACTCTCAAATTAACCCTGAAGATGCACCAGGAGATGAAGGAGAAATTTTTGCGAACTTAGTTCAAAATATTCAATTAACTCCAGAACAACTTCAAGCCTTACAAAACGAAGATGATCTCAGTGTCTCTATTCTACCGAGTCCAGCTTGGGAAGCCTTTGGCAAATGGTCTGGCGAAGCCTGGTTAACCACAACCCAATGGTCTGATAATGCTTGGGACATTATGACTCAGTGGTCAGAGGTGGGTTGGCAAACTACAACCCAATGGACACCTGAACAATGGAAAGCCACCCTTGAATGGACACCTGAACAATGGGATGCTACTACCCAATGGACACCTGAACAATGGAATCAAACTTTGATCGCTCCTCTTAGTCCAATCATCTCTAGTGGGGCAATATTAATTACAATACCAACACCCAATATCACCGATGATGGTACTGAAACAGGACTCCCACCTAATACCAATGGTGCTAATGGATTCTACCTCACAGACGGTGCGGATACAGCCGTTCCTACACTGGTAACAGGTCAACCCCTCTTTGCCTTATCCAATAAAGATAATGTCGTAGGAACAGAAACCCCAGATTACATCAACGGCAACCAAGGCGCAGATACTATTAATGGTATTGGTGGGGATGATACTTTATTTGGTGGTCAAGGTTCAGATCAGATTAATGCTGGTGCTAACAATGATTTAGTCTATGGCGACAATGAAAACGATATTGTTAACGGAGGAAAGGGTAACGACACCCTTTATGGTGGAAGCCGTCGGGATATTTTAAATGGCGGTACAGGTGACGATATTCTGGCTGGAGATGCTGGTCAAGATATTCTCACAGGTGAAGCCGGAAATGATACCTTTGTCTTAGCAGATGGAGAAGCCGCCGCGATTAGTTTACAAGTTGCCGATGTGATCACAGACTTCTCCGCAGGCGATAAAATTGGTCTAACTAATGGTTTAACCTTTGCTAACCTAATCTTTGAACCCATTAGCTTAAGCTTGAATAGTGCCGCTCCAATTACGGCTACTGCCTTGAAAGTAGGTGAAAATTATTTAGGAATTGTTGCTGGCATTATTCCTGATAATTTAACTGCCGATGTTTTTGTTAGTGTATAGACTTATATCCTATTTTCTAGCTTCATCTATTTCGATCGCCCGGCGATTACCCATGATTTCCTCAACCTTTGTTTCGGTTCCCAAAACTGGAATTAAATCAGATTTATCTAAATTTCTCGCCTCCATTAAATGTCGCAACATTGAGGCAGAATTTCCTGCGGGAATAGAATAATTTTCAGATTCAAATTTTTCAATCAACGTTATCAAAAGCTCCAGAAATATATCTTCCTCCAGCGTTCTCTCTGGGCTGTGTTCTAGTTCGCAAGCGAGAGCGATCGCTGCATCGTTTTCTGCGACCGTTGCGATCGGTTTTGGTTGATATCGAACAAGTAAATCTGTATAAGATTTTGCATCAAAAGTACGGATCATTTTTCTACTCATCCTTATCATACTCAGCGTGAGTCAAAACATATTTGATGTAGATCCTTTGAGAATCGTAAACCAAATCAACTATCAGCCGATATCGATTTCCCTTAATATTAAATATAAATACAGTAAAATTTCCGACGGCTTCAGCTTTTGGATAAGTCTGCTGAACATCAATTAGGTTCTGCCATTCAGCTTTACTTGACACTCTATACCAGTCATAAAGTGCATCACAGGAATCCCCATGGCTTTCACAGAAATCTCGCAGGATTTTTCGGCTGATAACACGCATTTCGCCATTTTTTTCTAAACTAAACCAGATTTTGTTCTGAACTTACGCATTTGTCATATTATAAACATTTGTAAGTGCGATCGCAATATCATAGCCATAACGACATAGATAGGTTAAATTATATCATATATATATTGACCTACTACGTTATCGGCGTTTATAATTTACTTAAAGGTTCTGGACTTGTTTAGATAATAGAACTTAGAGGTATAATTTATATTATCCGTAATTCTCAAAACCTATGACTCAAGCTTTACCCAAACTCGTAAACTTCGAGGAATTTGTGGAGTGGTTGCCAGAAAATTCGACGGTACGCTGCGAACTGCATAATAGAAATATTGTTGAGATGTCACAACCAGTAGGCGAACATGAGGAAGTTATCAGTTTTCTTAGTATCGAAATTTCCGTTCAAATCGCTCGTCTGGGATTACCCTACGGTATCCCCCACCAAGTCATAGTTAGACCTCCTGAAAAAGATTGTGGTTATTTCCCTGATATCTTGGTGCTTGATCGCGCAAATCTGGCGAACGAAACATTATGGCAAAAACAATCTACCCTCAGTTTAGCTGCATCGATCCCTTTGGTAATTGAGGTTGTATCAACCAATTGGCGAGATGATTACTATTTGAAATATGCCGATTATGAGGAGATGGGTATCCCAGAATATTGGATTATCGATTATGCTGCTTTGGGCGGACGCAATTTTATTGGAAATCCCAAACAACCGACAATTTCTATCTGTAACTTGGTTGACGGTGAATATCAAATTGTCAAGTTTCGAGAGAACGATCGCATTGTGTCACCAACTTTTCCAGATTTGAACCTTACAGCAAACCAGATTTTTCAAGGGGGTGTAGTTTAGTTTGTTCTAATACCACTTTTAAATTGAAGATTTCTGAATTCAAGTTTATAATAATAATGTTACTAATTATCACCTCCCAATATGAAATCAGAAAATATTAAAGTTAATCCTGATGGCTCGTTACTTTTACCTGAACCCCTTCGATCTCTGATCAAAGATATTCAAGAATTACAGGTGGCTTGGAATGATGAATTTATGATTATCAATTATTCTAGGGTTCAAAAACAGACATCAGAACTTAACTTAGAAGTAAAAATTGAACAGTTTTTTAATCAATTAGATAAGCTACTAGCCTTCAATGAAATTGAACCCATTAACGTCGATGATATTGAAACAGAAATAGCAGCTTATCGGATTGAAAAAAACTCTAAAAATAAATCCTAAGATGCGTGTAGTTCTTGACACTAATACAGTTATTTCTGGATTCCTATGGGGAAGTTATCCACGACAAATTCTTGACTTAGTTCGGAATCAGCAAATTGATATCTATACTTCTTCTGCCTTAATTGAGGAATTATTAGATGTTTTAAGCCGTCCTAAATTTGCTCAACGGCTTTTAGCCGTTATTCAAGAAACCCCTGAAGCCTTAGTAAATAACTATCGTAATTTAGTACAAATTGTGGAGATTCATACAGTTGAAAAGATTATTATTAATGATCCTGATGACGATCAGGTTTTAGCTTGTGCTGTTAGTTCTAGTGCGGATTATATTATTTCTGGCGATCAAGATTTATTAACCCTAAAACTTTATCAAAGTATCCCAATTATCACCGCCAGAGAATTTATGACAATTTGGCTGAATGTTTAATTAAAAACGATCACCTTTTTCAACAAAAAATTTTAGGGACGGGTTCTGTAATCAGATTCAATTCTCAGTAATAATATTGCTAAACTTGCCCTTGTTCTTAAAAGCGATCACCCTTCCGCTATTTTTGAAGGCGAGGATCGCTAGACGGAGGATGCCAGCCTGCTCTAACCCATAAACGACGAGCTTTGATAATCGCCCTTTCATTATGATATTGATCGTTAAGGTCTAATCGATCGCACGTCCCCCTGCCTGTTGGAGTAATACCAATTATTTCTAAACCATCCACAGACCAGATAAAATGATCGATCCATTGCTGTTGACGAGGGTTAAATAAAGTTACTTCCTGTTCAGTTTCTGGGTCAGTCCCAGTCATAAAGTTATAACGATTATTATTACAGCGATGGCAAGCTAAAGCTAAGTTTTCGAGTTCATCACCACCACCCATTGATCGAGGTAAAATATGATCGATTGTAAATAGAGTAGAGCTACTTTCTTCGGCAGAATGGCAATATTCACAAAGAAAACTCGCTCTACTTCTGACCAAATTTCGAGTAGCACGGTTTAGGGACATGAGGCTGCTATAACTTTAGCGTTAATTAAGGTAAAAATCCGATCTAGTTCTAGTAAACTTGCTAGTTCTACAACCTCTTCTGAAGTTAAAAGATTAGCCTTTTTTCCCTCAGCCAATTCTTCTAATCTAGCTTGCAGATTTTCCGTAAATTTGAATAAGTAAAGATTTCTGACTTTCTGAATCGAAATCTCACTATCAATCCAGTAGGAAGGTTGTACCATAAGTTCAGCAATCATAGTGCTTTAAATACTCAATTACTATAGGTAGAGTATTTATTATATCATAAACTTGTTTGATCAAATAAATTTTCTGCTAATTTTTATAAATTTATAGATGATCGTTGTGCCACTAACAATGATCATAAAGGTAATTTGCATTGCTGATTCTCCCCCTGTAGAAGAATTATTAGTTAAACTCTATAATGGCATTTTTCAACAAAAAATTGTAGAGACAGGTTCTGTAATAATATCCCATTTTAAGCCATATTAATAATAGAACCCGCCCATCTTAGAAACAATCGCTCCTATATAAACCGTTAACAGTTAACGGTTAACCTAAAAGATTCAACCATTCTTGAACGTCTAAGCCTAGGGTTTGACCTAATTGTAACAGGCGACGAATTTGATGGAGTTGCCATGTATGACCTTCGGATGCAATTTGCACCGCAACCCTGGTGTCTGAATTGTGATTTTCTGCCAAATCAACGTAGATTTCCTGATGATTTCGTTGTAAATAACCTAAACACAATGGAATAATATGGGTCTTCAGATATTGGAAATAAAATTCCTGGGCTTGATTTAAAGAAACGCCTAAATTCAAGTTATAATTGAGTTGAATTAACCGTTGCAAATTCTCTAAATCTTCGGCAATTGTCCCTAGATCCTGATCTTGTAACCGTCGCCAGAGAAACTGAATAATTAACCGTTCAAAACTCTCTTTAACCTCTGGATGTTTTAGATGACATCGTAATAATTGAGCTTCCTTGGCGATCGCTTCTAATTCTCCCAAATGATTAATACTTAATCGTCCTTCACTGCTTTCCGATTCTAAGGCGCGAACACTGGTTAAAAATCGATTCCCTAACGCTACTTCTGTTGCAACTTGTAACTCAGGAGGAACCGCTAATTCATCTCGATGGAATGCCATCATAATGCCATAATTATCTCGATAAACCTGAGTATACAATTGATCCAAACGAGTTAACGTCTCATGACACAATAACCCCATAATTCGCTGCCGTTCTTCAGCAAATAAATCCCGTAAACTAAAGGAATCATCACCAAAGCTCTGGACTAATCGTAGCATTAAATGAGCGGCACTCGCTTCCTGTAATGCCTCAAATAATCGCCGTTTTAATTCAAAATAAGCTCGTCGTCCGCTAAAAGGTTGAATACAGCAATGGAAATCCCAACCGCCTAAATGAAAAACAGCAAACACGAAATGGGTTTGTTCTCGTGTAATTTCCGATACTAATAAAACTTCACCGACTGCTAGGTTTAAAGACCCCATGCGCTGCATTTGATAATCTAATTGTTGAGCCTTATAACAATACAGTCGTTGTTCTCTTTGGTAAGTCGTAAACAATGAAGTAATGGCATAATGGGCAGCAACTTGTTTTAAACTAACCCGCGCCGTGGCGACTAATTGACGATAAACTTCATCCCCGGTTTTAAATAATTCAACGTTACTGGGTGCTAAAGCTAAATTAAAGATAAATTCTCTCTCTAATTCTACCCCTGCAACTTCTGCTGCTAATTCAATGGCACGACTGGCATAGCATAAAACTTGCACACCTTCGGGTCGAGATAATTCTTCAAAAAACCAGCCACAACTGGTAAACATTAACAGACAATGACGCTGCATTTCTAATAGTCGTAAAGCGTCTACCTGTTCTGAATAATTGAGATCATGGGTTTGATGTTGAGCAAAAAAAGCATTAACCGTTGCATCAGAACGATCCCGAATCACCTGGATATAATTATCTCTAGCTACCCAAGGATCATGGAAGAATTGGCGACCATATTGATCATAAATTTCAATTAAGCGATCGCGTAATCCATTTAATGTATCCCGCAGAGGACGACGCCATTGTTGATGCCATCCGCCTCCAGAAGCACAACCGCAGTCATCCTGCCATCGGTCTACCCCATGACTACAACTCCAGGCGGTCACGGGTTTGAGTTGCACTTCCCAAGTGGGGGGATGTAAGCTTAAATAATGGGCAAAATTCGTCACTGTCCAGCCATTCTGGGGAAATTCTGTTACAAAAGCATAAGCTAAACATTTTTCCGTCCCCCCCCGGTGATGGCCAAAGGTTTCACCATCGGTGGCCACAGAAATTAATTGTGTCGGACGATGATCTCCCCGGACAGCTTGGCTGATGCGTCCCGATAGGTGATGGGAACTATTTAAAACATCATTAAACCCCATATCACGGGAGATGGGGCCATCATAGAAGAAAATATCCAGATAACGAGATTCATCTTTGGCTCCGGTTTTGTCTTGCAGATAACAGCGATAGGGACGGGTGGTATCAATTTGACTTCCCCCCACTTCCTCCCATTCTGGGTCAGGACAATCCGATGTGGCAAAGGGCCGACAGCGTTGGGCTTGGGAGGGGGCTAAAATGGTAAAGCGGATGCCTTCATTGACTAATACTTCTAGGGTGGCATAGTCTATCGCTGTTTCTGCTAACCAGAGTCCTTCGGGATCACGGCCAAAACGAGAGCGAAAATCTGCTTTTGCCCACCGAATTTGGGTATATTTATCCCGTTCATTAGCTAAGGGCATAATAATATGGTTATAGACCTGAGCGATCGCATTTCCATGTCCATTTAAGCGTTGACAACTTTTGCGATCGGCTTCCAGAATTTTTTGATAAACCTCCATGTCATAGCGTTCTAACCAACTCATCAAGGTAGGGCCAATATTAAAGCTTAAATATTCATAATTATTGACAATTCCCACCACTTCGCTGCGATCATTGAGAATCCGAGCAAAGGCATTCGGACGATAACATTCATGATGAATGCGTTCATTCCAGTTATGATAGGGGGCGGCACTAGATTGACGTTCAACTACATTGAGATAGGGATTTTCACGGGGAGGTTGATAAAAATGTCCGTGAATGGTGACATAAACTCCCGTCGCCGTGGATGGGGAATCAAATTCAGGGGATTGAGTTAATTCTGACCCAGCAAAATTTAGGTCAGTATCAGCAATTCCAAAAGCCTGAAAATTAGATGTAGAAACCATGCAACTGTAATCCTATAAGATACAAACAATTCAAGAAGTCCCAAAAAAAGCTTTAACTTTTAGTAGATTCAAGAGGAATCAGCATTGATAATCCGCCTCAAAATTTGTTTTCCATTCTAATAAAGACAGGGCAATGCTATCAGAACAGAATCAACCGAAGTCTTCAGCTTTTTTAATCGGTTTAAGGGATGATCAAAGTCTTTTCATCGGTGTTAATTCCGTACAATTTGAAGAGATAGTTCTGAAATTTAAGGATAAAATTTTTGACTGCTGTGATTGTATGATAGTTAAAATTGTAAGGTCTGGCAAGTTAAGTTAAAAAAGTTAATATTTGTTTATATCGCTTTGCAGTACACCGGAGTATTGTTATTCTTTCTATGATGGATTGCGCTTAATTTTAAACCCTGCCTAGGAAATAGGTTTTTCAGGGATAAATTAAGAGTCAGATCACAGCAAAGAACAAATTATCCTGTAAATCTATGAATTGAACGGATGAAAAGTTGATCGCTATTGTTCAATCCTCCTAATGTTTGCAAATCCTGACTTTTCTCCTACATTAGGGTATAAATCCTATTAACAAGGGCTGGTGGTAATCTCAAAAACGGCTTACTCTAAATTCTCAACTGCCAAATTCCAGTCTTGTATTCCCCCATTGGTGATAAATTCCATGTTAAATACCAAAACCTTACTGTCAACACTCTTAATTTTTGTTCCGATTTCCATCGCGGCGCACTTTTTCGAGTGGGGATCAACAATTGTATTTATTACCTCAGCCTTAGCGATTATTCCCTTAGCGGGTTGGATGGGAACCGCGACCGAAGAGATCGCCGTTGTCCTTGGCCCTAATTTAGGGGGGTTGTTAAACGCGACCTTTGGTAATGCCACTGAATTAATTATTGGAATTGTAGCCCTCAATGCTGGATTAGTGGATGTGGTGAAATCCAGTTTAGTGGGATCAATTATGGGAAACCTGCTGTTAGTCATGGGGTTATCCATGTTTTTAGGGGGTTTACGCTTCAAAGAACAACAATTCCAGCCCGTAATTGCCCGTTTAAATGCCTCCGCCATGAATTTAGCCGTAATTGCCATTTTAGTGCCAACGGCCGTGGACGCGACCTCCATCGGCATTCAGGAACCCACGATGCAAACCCTCTCGGCGGCGGTTGCCATCGTTTTGATTACGGTTTATATCCTCACTCTGCTGTTTTCCATGAAAACCCACTCCTATTTATATGATGTGGGAGTGGCTGAAAACGATGCAGATGGACAAATCACCCCAGAAGAAGCCGGACATGAAGCGGAAAAGGTCAATTTAAAGCTGTGGATTGGTATTTTGCTGCTCGCGACGCTGACAGTCGCCTTCGAGTCGGAATTATTAGTCGGTACCTTGGAAGAAGCGACCTCTAATTTGGGACTCACCGCACTGTTTACCGGGGTGATTTTAGTTCCCATTATTGGAAACGCCGCCGAACACGCCACGGCCGTTACCGTTGCCATGAAAGATAAAATGGATTTATCCGTCTCCGTTGCCTTGGGGTCTAGTTTGCAAATTGCTTTATTTGTCGCCCCAGTCTTAGTGTTAGCTGGATGGATATTAGGCAAACCAATGGATTTGAATTTTAATCCCTTTGAATTAATCGCCGTTGCGGTCTCTGTATTAATTGCCAACTCCGTCAGTTCCGATGGTCGTTCGGATTGGCTAGAGGGGATTTTACTTTTGGCTGCTTATACCGTACTGGGGATTGCGTTTTACTTCCATCCGATTATTGAAGGAATTGGTTGATTTAACATTGAACCGTCACCTGTCCAAGGGATGGATCACTGAATACTTCGTTTCCCTGTTATAGTGGATATTAGTCTAAGGACATTCATACAGAAGACAGGAAACGGGATATAGAAGGAAAAAAGGGTAGAGGAGCAGGGGAGCGGGACGGATATCAGGACAAGGACATGATGAAGGGGGCAAGGGAATCGGGGGAAATTAATCCAACCCGAAACCCGAAACCTGAAACCCGAAACCTGAAACCCGAAACCCGAAACCTGAAACCTGAAACCCCATAACCTTCTGACTCCTGACTCCTGACTCCTGGCTCCTGACTCTGCAACCTAGATCTGGGTTCTCGCTTCTGTGAGTTATTGCCTTAATCCTAAGTGCCCAAATCCAACTGATTCAGCAAACGAGAATCGGCGCATTTGTTGTCAATGCGGTTCAGAGCTTTTGCTGGAGGGGCGATATCGTGTGATTAAACAACTTGGCGGTGGCGGTTTTGGCAAAACCTTTGAAATTGATGATCAAGGAAAATGTAAAGTTCTTAAGGTTTTGTTAAAAAACCATCCCAAAGCTGTCACTCTGTTTAAGCAAGAAGCCAAGGTTTTAAGCCATCTGAACCATCCGGGTATTCCTAAAGTTGATCCTGATGGATACTTCACCTATACTCCCAAAGGAACTGAAGAAACCCTCCATTGTTTGGTTATGGAAAAAATTGAGGGTTTAAATTTACAGGATTGGATGAAGGAACGGAAAAAGGAACCCATCAGCCAAGAACAGGCGATGGAATGGTTAAAACAACTGGCGGAAATTTTAGATCAAGTTCATAATTTGCAATACTTCCATCGGGATATTAAGCCTCAAAATATTATGAGGAAACCCAATGGACAGTTAGTTTTAATTGATTTTGGAACGGCGCGAGAAGTTTCAGGTACCTATTTAGCCAAGGTAGAACAGGGGCAAAATGTGACGGGTATTGTTTCCCCTGGATATACGCCCCCAGAACAAATGAATGGGAAAGCCGTCCCTCAATCTGATTTTTTTGCCCTAGGGCGAACGTTTATTTATTTATTAACCGGAAAACCCCCCACTGCTTATCCCGAAAATCCTCGAACTGGAAAGTTATTGTGGCGTAAAGGGGCTCCTAATATTTCCGATCAATTGGCGGCGCTGATTGATTATTTAATGGCGACTTTTCCGGGTAATCGTCCCCAAAATCCACAGATGATTTTGCAATGTTTGGCAGAGGTTGATCTGAATCAATCTGCCAATAATAAGAATAATACGTCTGAATCTAAAGATACTACTGGCTCTAAACGTCAACGCTCTAAACGGGAGCAGATCAATGCCGCCCAAAGTACAGGTTTTAATTTTTCCGCCCCTAAAATTACACTCCCTAAAATTCCAGTTAAATATTTATGGGTTTTAGGAACTTCTTTACTAATATTTGGGGGGATTTATACTCAAATTGATGGCTATGTTCGCTATGGATTCATTCCGGCTAATCCGATTTTAATTTTAAAAAGTTTACCCAGTAGTATTTTTTTAGAGGACTACAAACGAGCCGTTGGTCAGGTTTATGCGGCGGTGATTAGTCCTAATAATCAGACCTTAGCGGTGGGAAGTTTTGGAGCGATTAGAATTTGGGATTTAAAAACAGATGCTCCACCCCGTACAATTGCAGCCCATTCCAGTTGGGTGAAAGCCTTAGCCATTAGTCCCGACGGTAAAGTTTTAGCCAGTGGTAGTAATGATAAAACCATTCGTCTGTGGGATTTGAAGGACGGAAATCGAATCCGAACTATTGAAGGTCATACTGAAGCGGTTAATGCGATCGCCTTTAGTCCTAATGGTCAGATTTTAGCCAGTGGTAGCGACGATCAAACTATTCGCCTCTGGGGTTCAGAAACGGGATCTCGACAATTAACCATTGCGGGTCATGAAGGGGCTATTAATACCTTAGCTTTTAGTCCTGATGGTCAAACGTTAGTCAGTGGCGGAACAGACCGCTTGATTCGATTTTGGAATTTACAAACCGGGACTCGCAAACGCAGCATATCCGGTCATGAAGGAACTATTAACGCCCTAGTTTATAGTCCCGATGGCAAAACTTTAATTAGTGCTAGTGATGATGGCACAATTCGGTTATGGAATCCCAATACTGGGGAACAAAAAGCAGTCTGGAAAGCGAATAATAATCCTGTCAAATCTTTAGCAATTACCAAGGATGGTAAAACCCTTCTCAGTGGCGGTGATAATGTGGTGGTTTGGGATCTCAAAACTGGGAAAAAACTGGCAACATTATGGGGCCATGCTAAACCCATTAATGCTTTGGCTGTGAGTTCCAATGGTCAAATTGTAGTCAGTGGTAGTGAAGATAAAACGATTAAAATTTGGCAAATGCCTTTAAAATAAGGAGGATTCGGTTAATGTCTTTAATACCATTGACGGAAGCGATACAAACAAATGCACTTCAGCATATTCGTCTGATCGCAACGGATATCGATGGAACTCTTACAAAGCAGGGAAAATTGACAACGGATTTATTACAAGCTTTATCTCAATTAAAACAAGCTAAAATCCCCGTAATTTTAATTACAGGACGTTCTGCGGGATGGGTTCAAGCACTTAAACATTATCTTCCAGTGAGCGGTGCGATCGCCGAAAATGGCGGATTATTTTATCCTTTTGAGTCCGATCAGCCTCAATTTTTAAGTAACTTCAATTCCCTCTCCCAACATCGTCAAAACTTAGCCCAAGCGTTTCAAATTCTCCAAGTCCAATGTCCCCATCTACACGCTTCCGCCGATAATCCCTTTCGGTTTACAGACTGGACTTTTGATATTCAAACTATTAGTTTATCGGAAATTCAACTGTTAACAGAACTTTGTGAAGAATTAGGATGGGGATTTACCTATAGCACCGTTCAAGGTCATATTAAACCCAAAACTCAAGATAAAGCAACGGGATTATTAAAAGTAATTCAACAGTATTGGTCAGAATTAACCCCTGAACAAATTCTCACCGTTGGCGATAGTCCCAATGATCAAACTTTATTTAATTCTGAGTTATTTCCTGAATCCGTTGGAGTTGCTAATCTTTTAGACTATACTGATCAATTAACCCATAAACCCCGTTATATAACCGCAGGTTCAGAAGTGGAAGGGTTTTGTGAAATTGTTAATATTTTTCATCCTTTCTTAGTGCCTTAGTGTCTTTGTGGTTCCTTCAAAAATCTACAACTAATTTTATGATCAGTTGTGCTATTATCGGCTCAACAATACTTTCTTCCCCCCTTCCCTGCGATGCGTTACTGTGTGACCGTAGGATGTTCTCACCCAGAAAATCCCAACTCAGCCGAATATTGTCAAGGTTGTGGTCAATTCTTATTACTTCAAAACCGTTATCTCGCTATCAAACCTTTAAGCCGAGGCGGTTTTGGCAGAACATTTTTGGCAATTGATCAACAAATTCCTTCCCATCCCTATTGTGTCATTAAACAATTTCTATTTCAATATGAAAACCCCAAGGATTATGAAACCGCCGCGAAATTATTTCGTCAAGAAGCAGTGCGTTTAGATGAATTGGGAAAACACCCTCAAATCCCTCAACTCTTAGCTCATTTTGAACAAAATCAACAATTGTTTATTGTACAAGAATATATTGAGGGAAAAACTTTATTTGATGAATTAAAAGAAAGCGGATTATTTCAAGAAAAAAAAATCTGGCAAGTTTTAAAACAAATTCTTCCTGTTTTACAATTTATTCATGAACACAATATTATTCATCGAGATATTAAACCTGCTAATTTGATGCGGCGGTGTTCTCTCTCTCCTTCTTCTGAAAAATCCTTCGATCCTGATGAAGATTTAACCCAAAGTCCTCCAACTCTGAAAATGGGAGAACAAGAACAGGCTCAAATTAGTATAAAACTAAAACAGCAGATTTCAAATATTATATATGAGAATAATTTTCAAAATAAAGTTAACCCAAATATAGAAACAGGTGATATTGTTTTAATTGATTTTGGCGTAGCAAAAGTGTTAACGGGAACTGCTTTACTCCAGAGTGGAACGATTATTGGAACGCCAGAATTTATGGCTCCTGAACAAACTAGAGGAAATGTTTATCCCGCGAGTGATTTGTATAGTTTAGGAGTCACTTGTTTATATTTAATCACAGGAATTTCCCCAGGAAATTTATATGATGAGCATGAGGAAAAATGGAATTGGCGCAATTATTTAACACCTAAACAAATCATTAGCGATCGCTTAGAAACCGTATTAAATCGATTAACTTCTCCCGCTCTTAGTCAGCGTTATAAATCGGCCGAAGAAGCCTTAAAAGCAATTGAATCTTTTGAAAGTTCTGTAAATCTTGCAGTTAAACCTGTTATTCCTCTTAAAAAGACATCTCAAAAGTTTCCCCAAACTCCTCCTAAAACTCCTAATTTATTAGATAGAATTAAACAAAATTTAGGCTATCAGGAATTAAATGATCCTTTAAAATCCGCCGTTGGTGTTGATTATACTAAACTACAAACTCTCTTAGCTCAAAAACGTTGGAAACAAGCAGATCAAGAAACTTGGGGTGTTCTGTGTGAAGCGCTCAAAAAATCAAGAAGAGCGTACATACACGCCAAGGATTTAGAAAATTTACCCTGTGAAGATTTAAAAACAATTAATCATCTTTGGGTAAAATATAGTAATGGACGGTTTGGGTTTAGTGTCCAAAATCAAATTTATCAACAAACTGAAAGAGATTATGGAGAATTTTGTCAGCAAGTGGGATGGTTAACTTATAATCCCCATGATCCTGATTATGGTATTGAATATAAAACCTCTGCTCCTATCGGACATTTACCCACCCGCAATTGGATTATTGTTACCGGAAAATGGTGGCAACATTTAGAAATATTAGCAGAAAAAATAGAAAGTTGTAATATTAGATAAAAACCCGGTTTCTCAAAAACCCGGTTTCTCAAAAACCCGGTTTCTTCAAGAAACCGGGTTTTTGTGGTATAATTTATTGAGGAGAAATGGGTTGTATAAAGCGTTGATTTGCTCGAACAAAACAGTGAGAAGGTGCGCCTGTTTCATCCGTTTTTTCAACATAAATCCAAGGTTGTTGTTTCGTATCGTAAACCACACCAAATCCTGCTGGGCCTAAATTAATTTCAAAATCCTGTCCGGGTTTTAATTGTCCAACTACAGGCCAATTTTCAATATTTAATTGGGTTTTATCACTGGGATTTTCTAATTTTTCATAAGTGGTATTTCCTAACATCCGACAATCAATTCCTTCAGCCTTGGGGTTTGTCGCTTCCCAGGAAGAATGAGGCGATCGCTGATAATCTCCATTCGCCTGCGGTTGGGGTAATTGTACTGGATTTTTCTCGGTTTCCCCAGAATTTAAGGGAACTTCTGGTAATTCCCAATAATAATCTACAGTCTGCTCCGCTTGAGGAGTTGAGGAATTAGAGGAGGTTTGACAGGCGATCGCACTCACTCCCATTCCCGTTACAACTAACCCCAAACCCAAGGATAAAATCGTCGTTCTCAAATTATTTTTAGCGGTCATACAGGTATACACAACTCAACAGGTTCTCCAGTTAGACTAAAGGGTCTTACCTGGGTTATTTTCACTTTCACCTGTTGACCTTTTAATTCCGCTAAATTTCCAGAGAAAAACGTTAAACGATTTCCCCGTGTTCGTCCCATGACTTGAGAGGGATCTTTAGAATTTGTTCCCTCAACTAACACTTCTTCAATTCTGTTAAAATAACGTTGCGAACGTTCAGCCGCCTTAACAGAAACTAAGCGATTTAATCGTTGTAAACGATCGGCTTTCACCTCCTCACTCAGTTGATTTTCCCACAACGCCGCTGGAGTCCCAGGACGAGGAGAATAAGCAGCCGTGTTTAACAAATCAAAGCCAATATCATCCACTAATTTTAGTGTATTTTCAAATTGTTCCTCGGTTTCCCCTGGAAATCCTACAATCGCATCTGCACTAATAGAAGCATCCGGCATATAGTCCCGAATCGTATTAATAATTCGGCGATATTTTTCATGGGTATAACCCCGCGCCATTGCCTTTAAAACTTGATTATCTCCCGACTGAAACGGGATGTGAAAATGTTCACAAACTTTCGGTAATTCCGCACACGCTCGAATCAATCTTTCGGTAAAATAACGGGGGTGACTGGTGGCAAAGCGAATCCGTTCAATACCGGGTACATCATGAATAAAATATAATAAATCCGTGAAGTTATAGAGATGGCGACCTTCAGGAGTTGAACCGGGTAAATCACGACCGTAGGCATCAATATTTTGCCCTAATAATGTTATTTCTTTATAACCCAAACGAGCTAATTCTTCAATTTCAGCACGAATAGCTTCTGGGGTGCGAGATTGTTCAATGCCGCGCACATTAGGAACTACACAATAGGTGCAACGTTCATTACAACCATAAATCACATTAACCCACGCCGTCACATCACTATCTCGACGAGGTTTTGTAATATCTTCGATGATTTCTATAGCTTCTGTCGCAACAATTTGATTACCATCAAACACTTGTTCTAATAAGTCTTGTAAACGGTTGGCGTGTTGTGGCCCCATGACTAAATCGATTTCAGGAACCCGACGCAGCAAGGTTTCCCCTTCCTGTTGAGCAACACATCCGGCGACAATAATCGTTAAATCCGGTTCTTCTTGCTTGCGTTTGGCTTGTCTTCCTAAATAGGAATAAACCTTTTGTTCGGCATTATCTCGAATGGTACAAGTATTATAAAGAATCACATTAGCATCGTTGGGATCTTCGGTAAAATCAAATCCCATTTCTTCTAAAACACCCGCCATGCGTTCCGAGTCGGCTTTATTCATCTGACAGCCGAAAGTTGTAATATGGTAACGTCGAGAATTTGTAGTCATCGAATTTCAGAAGTATCCTATTTCTGTAGAAAGGTTCATTCAATCTTTCTCCATCGTTTATTATAATTCATTTTGTCTGTTTTTGTGATCTTTACGGTTCAGAACGATGAAACCCAAACACATTGTATATACTTTAGCCCTTGTTTCAATTATCGGCTCGTTTTTGTTAACAACTCAAAATCCAGCGTTAGAATTATCGTTTTTAATGGGATTTTTATTAGCAATTTTAACCAAAGGAATTAGAAAACGGCGTTCTGTGTCTAAAGATATTTAAAAATTATTCTTGAAAAAAATAGATTTTAGAGTTAAACTATAATTAGGATAAATATATGGAATCTGAATCTAAAACAAAGGAGTAAAAAATGGTTGATATTGACTATCTTACCAATAAAGATGGAGAGGCGATCGCTGTAGTCATTCCGATTGATATTTGGCGAAAACTTTTACCAACTGATGACGTTTCCTTTGAAGATCTTGCTGAAGCAGTAGAAGATTATTGTATGAATCAAGCCATGAATGAAGCGGTTCATACGCCATTGCTAAATCGAACTGAAGCTTTAGCATATTTGGAGGAAGAATGAGTTGAAAGTTCAGTACCGTCAAGCCTTTCTAAAAGATCTCAAACAACTGAAAAGTTCAACATCATACCAACGCATCTATGAGTTAGTATTTACGACTTTAGAAACCATCAATACTTTAGAGGAAATTCCTAACCTTAAAGCGATGGGAGGTTACACAGGTCGCTATCGTATCCGTATCGGTGATTACCGGGTCGGGATAGAAGTTAATCAAAACGTTATCGATGTCATGCGAGTTCTACATCGTCGGGAATTCTATCGTTACTTTCCGTAAGTATTTTCAATCTAAATTTGTTTATAAAAAAACAATCTCGATACAAGAGAGTTAAATCTCTCCCATCTCTAAACCCAAAGCTTCAGCAATTTGTTCATTTGTTAAACCCATTTCTCTTAACCGAGGAATCGCGTTTCGTCGAGATTGTTCTGCACGTTCAGCCCGTTCTTTTCCAGTGGGAATTATTACCCCTTTATCATCACACCACCGTAACCAAAGTTCCTGTTTTTCTTCATAAATTCCTGACCAAATCGTTAATCCTAAACCAATTTGTTCTAACCAAAAAATTGATTGATTTTCTATTTCTGTTGGTGCTAACGTTTGATAGTTTCCCTCCCGTAAAACATAAACTCGTAATAAAATATCGCCTAATTGTTGTAACGGGTCAAACACTGCATAATAAGTTACCCGCATTCGAGCATAATTAATTAATTTACTACCGAGTTCATTTCCTTCTTGATTAGAAACAATTTCAATCACCACATCGGGCGGTTTACCAAACTCCCAAATAAAATAAGTCCGATTTCGTTTTTCTCGAAAATCTGGCGGAACTTCAACATCTAAAGATAAAAAGACATCCGGTACAATAGGAGGATGACGAATTGCATAAAAAATCCCTACATTTGCATCGGCTAAAAAGGTTGAATTTTCCCCTATTCTTTGCCAAGAACTATATAAACATTCTACTAATAAACGTTGTAACTTTGCAGATAGAAAATTATCCACAGGAGTATCATCCTCGGTAATAATTTCAGTGACATCAACAGTTGGTGGTTGAATCGGTGTGACAGACATAATAATTCTTGCTATCTGTTTATAGACTATTATAGCAATCCTTCCCAATATTGTAGGGGTTGGGTCTCCCAACCCTCTTTGCACCTGGGTTGGGAGGGACGCCACCCCTACGGTTAAATCGGTTTATTTTGCAGGTTCAAAACCAAAAACTTTGGCATAAAAATTAAATTCACCATCAATGGCGCGTTTAATATTTTCGGCTTTTCTGAAGCCATGTTGCTCTCCTTCAAACAAAACGTATTCTACGGTGACACCTTTTGCTTTTAATGCGGCTACCATCATCTCGGCTTGGTTAGGAGGAACAATTTTATCCTCTGACCCTTGAAAAAATATCACCGGACAGGATAATTTTTCAACAGAATAAATCGGAGAACGCTGTTGATAAATAGCTTTTTCTTCAGGATAAGCCCCAATTAATTTATCCAAATAACGGGATTCAAATTTATGGGTATCCTTGACTAAAGCTTCTAAATCACTGACTCCATAATAACTCGCTCCCGCCTTAAATACATCCTTAAATGTTAAAGCACATAAAGTGGTATAACCGCCCGCACTTCCCCCCGCAATTGCCATCCGGTTTCCATCGACTAAACCCTGTTCTGCAAGATATTTTGCCCCATTACAACAATCATCAACATCGACAATTCCCCAAGTTTTATTTAACCGTTGACGGTACTCTCGTCCGTAACCTGTACTTCCCCCATAATTAACATCTAAAACCGCAAATCCCCGACTTGTCCAATATTGATTTTTTAAGCTTAAACTACTAGACGTTGCTGCCGTTGGCCCCCCATGACTTTTTACCACTAAAGGGGGTTTTTCAGCTTCTGAAGCTTGATAATCTTTGTTTTGAGGAGGATAGAAAAGTCCATAGGCGGTTTTCCCATTTTCTGTGGGGAATTCTATCGGTTGAGGTACGGATAAATAGCCTTTATCAAGTACAATTTGACTAGAACGTCTTAATACTTCTAATTCTCCTGTCTCTAAATTAAGTTTGACAATGGCGCTGCTTTCTGTTGGAGAACTGCCAATAAATAAGACTTGGTTTCCTGAAACGTTTAAGGAATCAATAGCCGTATAGGGAGTATCAATATCCTGCAATTGCAGAGTTTTAGTATCCAAACTTGCTAGATAGGAATTACCATTTTTACTATAGGTACAAATAATCTTTTCTGCGGAACTAAACCTATATGTTGACATTCCAAATACCCACAGGGGTAAACCAAATTCTGCCGCCATTGGATGTAAGGATTCTACTTCTCCCGTATAGCGATATAAGTTCCACCAATTCGAGCGATCGCTAACAAAATATAATACCCCATCCGGCGACCATTGCGGTTGAAAAATAGATTCTTCTAAACCCCCCGCAATCAATTGTTTTTCTCCTAACAACCCCTCGGAATTAACATCAGCAACCCATAATTCTGTACCATCCCAAGGCATATTCGGATGATTCCATGAAATCCAAGATAATTTGTTACCATCGGGACTTAAACGGGGAAAGGCATAAAAATCATTTCCCTCGACTAAAACCCGAATATCGTCACTATTATTCAGATTAATACTAACAATGGTATTAACAGGTTCTCCTCCTTGAGTATGATCTTCTCGAACACAAATTAATCGTTGATTTTGAGAATCAATTACCCCATCTGCATAACGATAGTCTCCTTCTGGAGTAATAGGGTTGGGAGTAATTTGATAGGGGGTATTTTCTCCTTGAATTTTCTGTTGATAAAAACGTTGATCCACGAAATTTGAAAAATAAACATTTCCTTGATAAACTGTATAAGAACCCCCACCATATTCATGAACACGAGTTCTAGCATTCAAGGATTGAGGGGTGACATCATTTAATTGATGATCAGGGGTTAAACGAACAATAACACTGCGTCCCGCTTCTGATGGACGACCTTCTATCCAATAAATATTATCCCCATCCCACGTTAACCCACCCAGTCCAACAGTTCCTTCTACCATTAAATCTGCGGTAATGGGAGATTTCCAAGACCCATAAGGTGCAGTTTTCTTACTCATATTTTTCTCATCTCATTTTTGACAATATCAAAAATTTTAACACTTGTAGTGAGTCCTTTAGGACTCTGAATTTGAGCCTTGAAAGGCTCACTACTGTAGTGAGTCCTTTAGGACTCTAATTCTGAGCCTTGAAAGGCTCACTACTGTAGTGAGTCCTTTAGGACTCTGAATTTGAGCCTTGAAAGGCTCACTACTGTAGTGAGTCCTTTAGGACTCTGAATTTGAGCCTTGAAAGGCTCACTACTGTAG
>NZ_JADEWU010000087.1:0-22343 GCF_015207485.1 Planktothrix mougeotii LEGE 06226 | reverse complement strand
GTCCCCTTGTCCCCTTGTCCCCTCATCCCCTTGTCCCCCTGTGTCTGTTTCCGCTAAAGTAATTGGGGTGAGTTAGATGGAGTTAACAGTGGATCTAGTTACAGGGGTTTTCCCGTTAGACTCTATGGTTTCAAGGTTGGAATTGGGATTTTTACCAATTTTGGGAACGGTGACGGAAGCTTGCCCTCCAGGGGAAGCAGAATCAACAATGGTATTACTGGGGGTTCTGCTGAGTTTAGTGGCGATTTTTGTAGCCAGTAAAGCGGGGGGAGAGTTTGCCAACTGGTTAGGGTTTCCTCCGGTGCTGGGAGAATTGCTGGGCGGGGTAATTATTGGAGTTTCTGCCCTGCATTTAGTGGTTTTTCCAGAAGGAGGTATGGATAGTTCTCATTCACTGATTATTAGTATTCTGGAAACGACCGCCGGCTTAAGCCCCGATGCAGCAGAAGCAACGTTTAAATCTCAAAGCGAAGTTTTAGAGATTTTATCCGAACTCGGTGTGATTATTTTGTTGTTTGAAATTGGTTTAGAATCCAATATTGAACAACTGCTGGCGGTAGGAATTCAAGCCTTTATTGTGGCTTGTATTGGAGTTGTTGTTCCCTTTGTTGCAGGAACAGCAGGACTGATGTTTATTTTCCATGTTCCTGTAATTCCAGCAATTTTTGCAGGTGCAGCATTGACGGCTACCAGTATCGGGATTACCTCTAGGGTTCTATCAGAAATTGGTTGTTTGTCTACCCAAGAAGGTCAAATTATCTTGGGTGCGGCGGTGATTGATGATGTCTTAGGCATTCTGATTTTAGCAGTTGTTGCCAGTTTAGCCAAAACAGGCGAAATTGATATTGCTAATATCATCTATTTGATTATTAGTGCTAGTGTTTTTATTGTCGGTGCGATTGTTTTAGGCAAGTTTTTTAACGGAACTTTTGTTGCTCTTGCCTCACAATTTAAAACACGAGGTCGGGTTGTTGTTCCAGCCTTAATTTTAGCGCTTCTTTTAGCCTATATTGGGGGTGCAATTCACCTAGAAGCCATTCTAGGGGCATTTGCAGCCGGGTTAGTGTTAGATGAAACCGAACCAGGTAAGGAGTTAGAAGAGCTAATTAAACCCATTGCTGATGTAATTGTTCCCGTGTTTTTTGTGGCGGTTGGGGCAAAAACGGATTTAAGTGTTTTAAACCCAGCTATTCCTGAAAATCGGGAAGGATTAATTATTGCTGTGTTTTTAATTGTGGTGGCAATTGTTGGCAAAATCTCAGCAGGTTGGGGGGTGTTTGGTTTGGATAACCTCAATCGTTTAGGAATTGGCGTTGGCATGATTCCACGAGGAGAAGTCGGATTAGTATTCGCCGCCGTTGGTTCTGCCAGTGGTGCCTTATCTCCCGCTTTGGATGTGGCGATTATTTTGATGGTTATCCTCACCACATTCTTAGCGCCTCCGTTACTGCGAATTGTGTTTAAAACCGAAACTCCATCTCCGTCTACGGAAACAACTTAAGGAAGTTTGTTCAGGGTTGAGGGTTGACCGTCAACTCTCAACTTCTGAAACAGGAAAAGAAAGGGTAACAATTGTTCCTTGGTTGAGAATACTTTCCAGGGTTATTGTTCCTTGATGGAGTTCTACAAGGCGTTTAACAACAGTTAATCCTAATCCAGCGCCGGGAGTTCCTGAGATAGAATCTGCATTACTGCCGCGATAAAAGGCATCAAATACTTGGTCTAGTTCAGATTCAGGAATACCAATTCCCGGATCTCGAATTTTAAAGATAACTTCAGTGGGTTGATAAATCAGTTCCAAATTAATCGTCCCTCCCTCTGGAGAATAACGAATTGCATTGGTTAATAAATGAATTAAAATTTGTTTAAGAAAATTGGGATCAGCTTTAAAGACTTCAGGATGATTCCCTTTAATAGATAATTCTATGGGATGGGATTGGTTTTCCAGAGGTTTCCAATCTTCTAAGATCTGTTTAGTAAATAAATCTAAATTTAAAATTTGAGCTTCAAAATTAATTACATTAGATTCGGCTTGTGCCAATACAATTGCACTATTCAAAATCTGTTCAATGCGTTTAACACTTTCATTAACTCGGTTTAAATGACGATCTAAATTTTGAGTTTGTTGTTTTTCAATTTTATATTTAATTAATTCATTAGAAGTCATGATCACCGTTAAAGGAGTCCGAAATTCATGGGAAATAGTCGTAATTAATTGAGATTTCATTTCACTTAAAGATTGTTCTTTTCTTAAAGAAATTTCTAATTGTTTTTGTAAACTAATTAACTCTTGATTTCTCAGTCTCAGTTCTTGAGTCCGTTGTTCAACTTTAGTTTCTAACTCTTGATTTAAGGTTTGGAGTTCAGTTTGGGCGGTAATGCGATCGCAAATTTCCTGTTCGAGTTGTAGATTTTTTTGCTCTAACTGATCTTTTTGTAATTGCAGTTCTTTTTGCAATCGACTGACTTTCAGTTGAGTCGCAACCCGAACGACAACTTCTTGAACATCAAAGGGTTTCGTAATATAATCTAATCCGCCCACTTCAAACCCCATGAGTTTACTTTCAATATCATCTCTAGCCGTAATAAAAATAATCGGAATATCCCGCGTGCGTTCATCCGCCTTGAGAAAACGACACGCTTCATACCCGTCTAACTCGGGCATCATCACATCTAATAAAATTAAATCAGGGGGCATCAATTGGGCAGAATTTAAGGCAAATTGCCCATTAGTTGCTTTCCGAACTCGATAACCTTGCTGTAATAAAACTTGAGATAAAACCCGCAAGTTATCAGGAACATCATCAACAATTAAAATATTGGCTAAAGACGGGGTAGCTGAGTTAGATTTCATGAGAGCGCAAGTGTAACCCAATGAAGAATTAATTCAAACTCAAAGTTATTGATTAATTCGGTAAGTGTGTTAATTAAAAGCGGTTGAGAAGTAGGAATTTGTGTTAGCAAACTGAGAAGTTTTTCAGAATCCCCAATTTGAGTCTCGATAGCAAGCTGATTCAGTAACTCTGGAGGAAGAGTGGCTAAAGCTTCGACAATGACTGCATCCTGGATTTGATGATGTTCAGCTTGGTTCGGCTTCAACTCTTCAACTCTGTACTTTACGCCTAAATGTTTCTTTAGCATCTCCCAAATCGTAGTTTCCGTTAAAGGTTTACCAACGAAATCATCGCAGCCTGCGTCAATTACTTGTTGGCGTTCCTCTTCAAATACACTAGCAGAAACCGCAATAATTTTGGGAAACGGCTCAAAATCAGGGGGGGTCGATAACAAAGTTTGAGCTTTTTTGGCTCTAATTTCTTGAGTCGCCTGATAGCCATTCATACCCGACATTCGCAGATCCATCCAAATTAGATGAGGGTTGTAGGATTCTACCAGAATCAAAGCCATTTCCCCATTTTCCGCTTCTTCAACCTCAAACCCCACAGAACGTAATAATTTCGCTAACCAGTGACGGTTTGCTTCTAAATCATCAACCACTAAAATTCGGTATTCAGGTTGATGGGGTGCGAGTCCCATCACTTGATATTGGGGTTGTGATAACGCCAGGGTTGTAGTGTCAATTTCAGGAACCTCAATTGTGAATTGAAAGCAAGTTCCGATTCCCACTTGACTGCTGACGGTGATTTTACCGCCCAAAAGCTCTACAAATCGACGACTAATCGGTAGTCCCAACCCGGTTCCTTGTTGAGATTGTCGTCCAGTTGTGGTTTGTACAAAAGCATCAAACATGGAATCTAATTCCTCTGATGCGATTCCATCCCCGGTGTCTTGTACTTCAAACTCAAGTGTGTATCGAGAAGAATCAGAGCCGTTAACAGTCAAGTCTAAAGGCTTAATTCCCAGGGTGACAGAACCCCGATAGGTAAATTTTATCGCATTATCTAATAAGTTGATCAGAACTTGTCGCAATTTGCGTTCATCGGTTTGTATATATCGAGGTAACTGGGGAGATTTCTCAATAATCAGTTGTATTCCTTTAGAGCTAGAACGCAGTTCAAAGGTATTTTTTAAATCTTCTAATAATTGATATAAATCAAATAATGTTATATCCAGGGTAACGTGATTAGCTTCAATTTTAGAAATGGATAAAATATCATTAATTAACTGTAATAAATAAGCTCCATTCCGGTTAATAATTTGTAATTTCTCTCGATGATGGGATGCTAAAGTAGAATCTCGCACCATCAGTTGCGTAAACCCTAAAATAGCATTTAAAGGGGTACGAAGTTCATGACTCATATTGGTTAAAAAGTTACTTTTAGCCCGATTAGCGGCTTCCGCTTGTTCTTTAGCTTTTTGAAGCTCGATTTTGGTTTGTTTTTGTTGGGTCATATCTAACACAAAAGCAACACATTGATTTTGTTCTTCTAATAAAGTTGCTCCTAAAATAATGGGAATTCGAGTTCCATCTTTATGTAAATATTCTTTTTCATCGGGGGGTAAAACCTTCTCGGTTAAAATTTTATGAACCCTTTCTTGATCAGCGGCTTTACCTTCAGGGGGGGTAAGAGTATCCCAGCGTAATTGTCCCTTTTCTAACTCCTCTCGGCTATAGCCAATTATCCGTAAAAAGGCATCATTGGCTTCTAAAATTCTGCCTTCAAAATCAGCAAAAAGAATCCCCACAATATTAGCTTCAATTAAATGTCGCCATTTAGCTTCACTTTGGCGTAGGGCTAATTCTCCTAATTTTTGTTCGGTAATATCTGTTACGGAACCCGCCATACTCACCGGGTTTCCCCGTTCATCTCTGAGGGCTTCTCCCCTAGCTCGTACCCAAATATAATCACCTAATTTGTGCAACAACCGATATTCAATAAAGTAAGGACTATGAAACCGCAGATGATTTTCAATGGCTTGAAATACCAGTTGACGATCATCAGGATGAATAAAATTTCTGAACCGGGTTAAAGTGGGTTGAAATTCATTCGGTTGATACCCCATAATTTCAAAAAGTCGAGGAGAATACCAAATTTGTTCTTGATGGATATCAAACCAATCCCAAATTCCATCATTTGATCCCTTAATGGCGCGTTCAAATCGTTGTTCACTTTCTTTTAAAGCTTGTTCTGCTTGTACTCGTTGAGTAATATCTTGAAATTGAGCTACAAAATAAAGGGGATGATTCTGACGATCTTGAACAAAACCAATACTGAGTAATCCTGAAACTAAATTTCCCTTTTTATGAATTAATCGTTTTTCTAACGTATAGGTTTTGATTTGACCTGCTAATATTTTTTTAACATAACTTAAATCTCTTTCTAAATCATCAGGATAAGTAATATCATGAAACGTTAAATTTAAAAGTTCTGCCTCAGAATAGCCTAAAATTTGACAAATTGCATCGTTAACTTGTAAAAATCTACAGTTTGTTGAAACAATAAACATTCCAATTGCGGTATTGGTAAATGCACTTCTAAACCGTTCTTCACTTTGACGTAAAGCTTCTTCCGCTTGCTGACGAGCGGTGATATCCTGAATAAAGGATAAAGTAGAGGTTAAATTTCCGTGTTGATCAAAAATACCTGACGAAAACCATTCACAAGTTAGAATTTCTCCGGTTTTCGTATAATTGCGGTTTTGCATTTTCAAGGTACTGGTTTGACCGGATATCATTTTTTGAATTTCCTGATAAACGTTTTCTTGATCTTCTTCATGGATCATGAAAAAATCATCATTCGATAAACCGACAACTTCATCTGCTTTCCAGCCAAATATATCTTCAGCTTGTTTTGACCAGCGTTTAATTTTACCTTGAGCATCCCATTCTATAATTGCTAAGGGTGAGTTTTCAAAATGTTCTTGAATTTGTTGTAAAGCAGATTGTAGCGATCGCTCCGTTTTTTTAATATAAGTGGTATCTATTGTGGTTCCAACAATCCGATAAATCTTAGATTGTAAATCTTTTAAGGGTGTAAGACTTGTATACCAAAACCTTTCTACACCCTCTAAAACCACGACTTCTTCATAACAAATAGACGTTCCTGCATCAATACAGTCTTGATAATGTTGGACGATCTTTTCCCAGGAAGGTAACTTTAATTCTTGAGGGGTTTTTCCTAACAATAATTTACGCGACAAACCTGTTATTCTCTCATGGGCGGCATTAGTTCCTACATAGTAAAACTCTCCATTGTCTCCAACTTCTACCACAAAAATAGGTTCATCCACTCCCTCATAAATACTTCGTAATAATTGTTCTTGATTTTTTAAGGTAATTTCCACTTGTCTGCGGTCTGTAACATCTCTGAGGGTTCCTAATAAGCGAATGACCTCTTTGTGTTGTTGATCAAAAATCGGTTCTCCCTGGATTTCTACATAGCCAATTGAACCATCACAACGCACAATTCGTAATTCTGCTGCGAAGGGTTTTTTCGCCCATAAAGGTTTAAGAATTTCATGACGATAGATGCTGTGATCGTCAGGATAAATATACTGTAATATTTCTTCTCCTTGAGGGGGGTTAACTGTCGGATCAAGACCATAAAGTTGATAAATTTCTGGACTCCAAATTGTGGTTTGAGTTTGATAATAAAATTCCCAAATACTCAGTTTTGAAATATGTTGAGCTTGGCGCAATTTTGCTTCGGTTTTTTTGTGTTTAAGAATTTCTATTTTAAGTTGAACTAAAGTATTTTGTAATTGAGTATTCATTCCTTTAAAAGATTGAACTAATTCCCCAATTTCATCACTTCTTTCAAAATCGCTGAGGTGTTGAATTTCACCTTCTGCAATCCGTTTAGCTGCTTGATTAACTGCTAAAATGGGTTTAATAATCCAACGACTGGTCAAGATCCCCACACCAATCGCTAATATAAAAATACCACTACACAGAAAAAAGGTTTGTTTAAAGTGAGCATAGACTTCAGCCATGAAGTCGCTTCGAGGAATCACAATAATAGTCAGTAAATCTAAACCATATTGATTTTTTAACGGAACAACTTGTAAATAATAATGGTTTGATAAACTTCCCCACGTTTTCGGTGCAATGCTAAAATTAACATTTTGTACAGTTTGAAGTTTTTGTAAATCCCCATAATTTTTAATTAAAAACTTTCCGATATTATTTAAGAGCGAATCTTGGCTGGTGAACAGATTAATTTGTTTTAAATTTTGAAAGTTGGGTTGATCGACTTTCCCTTGAGAATTTGCTACTACATTTCCCTGTCTATCAATCAGAATAATTTGTCCCCCATCTCCAACTCGAATCTGGCTGAGAAAATCACTCAGATGGGAAGAGGTAATTCCAACGGACAAGACCCCCAACAATTTCCCTGTTTCGGGTTCATAAATTGGCGTATTGAGATTCAAGCCCCAATCTTCTTGACTTCCTAATAAATAAAGGGAACCCCAGCGTGTTTTTTGACTTTTCACCGCATCTTGATACCAAGGACGCAGGGTAACACTAGGTTTCCAAAAGGTTCTTAAAAGTTTAATCGGTTTTCCCGTTTGATCAATGGCATAATCATACATCAGGGATGAATCTTGAGGACTAGAACGCCAGAGTCGCTGTCCATGAAAACGACTAACGGCTACAAACTGATGCTGTTCATTACCCACTAATATTCTGCTAATCAACTTAAAATGATGTAAGTTTAAAAATAGCTGTCTTTCTAACAGATTCAGATTGTTTAAATCTGGGTTTTCAGCTTGACAATGAGAAAGCATCAAATGGGTAATTGTTTCTGTATCTTCTGTTAGGTGATCAAGATTATCTTCCACACGCTGAGTTATCTCATCCATGAGTTCGCTACTCATTTTCTCAATGGCACGTTGCCCACTTAAAAAGGAGAGATAACCAATAATAGATACCGTTGCTGTAATCTGGATAACAAAGGGAATAATCAAGACAAACCGTAAGGGAATTGTTTTCCAGGTTTGACTGATCCATAGAGAACGGAAGAACTGGGAGAAATCCATGATGGAATTGTTTGATTAGCTCAAACTTAAAAACCAAGGTTGTACTCGTTTCTTTGGGGGAACCCTCAGAAAGCATTGAACCTGATTCCTGGAGTTACCACAGCATAGCCGATCCTAATTCGATTATACGTTTAATTTACAATTTGGCTAGGGTTTAGCGACAGGAGTTTAGCGGGTGAATTTGTCCAGCTTTAACGCTTAAAATTTGAGTGTTCTTTAACCATTGAGGATCAAAAGACCCTAAATGGGTGGTTGTAATTAATGTTTGAAAGCGATCTTGAATGGCCTCTAACAGTTGATTTTGTCGATGCAGATCTAACTCAGCTAAGACATCATCTAATAATAGTAAGGGAGGTTCCCCCACCACCGCTTCAATCAGTTGTAATTCCGCTAATTTTAACGCTAAAACTAACGTGCGTTGTTGACCCGATGAAGCATAATTGCGGGCTAGAGTTTGATTAATGGTAAAGATCACATCATCTCGATGGGGGCCAACTAAAGAAATACCTTGTTGTTTTTCTGCGATTAATCGAGTTGCGAGTTTGTCAAAAAAAGCCTGTTGAATTTTTTCAGGGGGTGTGGTTGATAAACTTTGATTCGGTAACTCTAAATTAACATTGGGTTGATAAATAATCTCTAATAATTCCGTACTTCCACTAATCGATTGATGCCAAGCTTTAGCTAAAGGAACTAAACGTTCTAAAACCCGATTCCGCCGTCGTAAAACCCGAGTTCCGGCGATCGCTAACTGCACATCCCAAAGCTTTAATTCTTCGGGTTGAGAATCGGAAACTTCAGGATTCTGTTTAATTTGTTTCAGGAGGGCATTGCGTTGACGTAGGACTTGATTATATTGTTGTAAAATATAAGCATAAATAGGTTCTAACTGTACCAATAACCGATCTAACCAACTGCGTCGATGTTCAGGGCCCCCTCGAACTAATTCTAAATCTAAACTGGAAAATTGAACGACATTTAACACACTCAAAAAATCCAAGTGACGACGCAAAGATTGACCATTGAGAGCAACCGTTCGTCCGCCTTGGGAACGCAGGGTAATCGCTAAATCCAAGGTTCCCACGTCCCGTTCCACCGTAGCACGCACTTGTCCAGTGGGTTCAGGATCAAAAATCAAATCCCGATCTCGACTTACCCGATGACTTTTGAGAGTTGAAAGCAATTCCACCGCTTCTAATAAATTCGATTTTCCTTGAGCATTATTTCCTAATAAAATCGTTTTGGGGGCTTCAAATAAAACTTTTTGATCAACATAGTTGCGGAACTGTCGTAGATGTAATACTTTTAAATACATATCAATAAAATCCAGAATTGACACTGAGGTCAGTATATATACCGATTAACTCCTCTTTCTGGAGATAGTTTTGCGGAATTAAAATTTTGCAGTAAAGTAAATAAGTCTATCGGTCATCATTAATAAATCAAACCCCATTAAGACCCTTTTGTTGCAAACACAGACTTTAAATTTTAACGCTTCTGGAGGATTCTGATGAAGATCCAGCAAATCCAAACCTACCTGAATAGCCATGATTTTCAGGAGCGACTTCGGGGACTAACTGAGCTAAACGATCAGGAGAGTCAAGTAGCGATTCCTCTATTAATCAGTAAACTCAGTGATCCTGAATTTATTATCCGGTCTTTTGTAGCCATGGGACTCGGACGTCAACAATCCCCCGAATCCTTTCAAGCGTTGGTGGAACTCCTCGATCACGATCCTGATCCCAATGTTCGCGCGGAAGCGGCTAACTCCCTCTCCCAATATGGGGAAATCGCCATCCCATACCTAGTACGCTGTTTTGGTCAAGATTGTAACTGGCTGGTGCGACGGAGTATTTTAGAACCGTTGATTACCCGTCGTCACCCCCAAGCGTTGTATGACATCTGTATTTGTGCGTTGAGTGACCCCGAACAAGTCGCTCAAGAAGCCGCCATTGAAGGATTAGCCGGATTAGCCGGAACAGAAAAGCAAACAGAAGCCTTAGAACAGCTTTTAGAATTAGTGGGAACGCCAGTTTGGCGAATTCGGACTCGTGTGGCTTTAGCCTTGAGAAAATTTAATCATCCCCAAGCCCAGGCTGCATTACACTATTTGAAAAAAGATGAAGATCATCGCGTCGTCGGGGCTGCGTTAGAAGGGGCAATGTGAACTACCTACACTGACCTTGCGGTACAGTGTAGGCTTCCTGCCCAACAGAAAGCGCAGTAGTGGATTTCTTTCGTCCTCCCTTACTTCGACTTACATCTGGGCGACAGGCTTTATCCCCCGTTCCAGAGGTCAAAATTCGTAGTCCCTCATCTCTGATGTTAATGCTTGCGTTCACATCCCTGTCATGTCTAGTTTGGCAGTTTTCACAAGTCCAGAATCTTACATCTAGCGGCAAACTACCAACTTGGTTCAAGCACACATGGCAGGTTTTTGAACTGGGAAAAAATCTATCAACTTCAAGATAAATTTTCCCTGACATTTCTGCCTTGTATTTAAGCAGGGTACAGAACATTCCCCATCCTACTTGATGAATGGATTTAGCCAAACAATGATTCTGCACCATGCCTTTAACGTTGAGATTTTCAAGCACAATTACTTGGTTTTCGTTAACTATCCTACGCGATAGCTTGTGCAGAAAATCCTCACGGCAGTTAGTTATTTTTCTATGAACTCTAGCGACTTTAAATCTCGCCTTATTGCGGTTATTAGAACCCTTTTGTTTTCTAGATAGCTGCTGTTGTTTAAGTTTTAAATTCTTTTCATGCTTGCTCAGTATTCTAGGATTATCAAACTTTGACCCATCGCTAGTATTTGCTATAAAATAGTATAACATAAGATTTGTTCGTTTCCGACCTGTTCTGCTCCCTGTTCTTCCTGCGGAAGAATTTGGTCGCAGAACTGTCGTCAACTCACGCGCAATTCATCTCAACACTTCCGCTATCGCGGTAAGTGTGAGGCTTCTTGCTGCTCAAGCTAAAATTAGGATAAATCCGGTAATTGGAGTTAAATTGTAAACAGACAGTGATGCCAACCGCAGGAATCAACGGTTATGACTGGGCTGTTCATTTTTGACCTTCTAATAAATGCCTTTAACATCACACTGAGATTTCATTGATTCGCACAATCCCGTCCATGTAACGCTTTTATAGGAATTAGGTTAAGAGGAAAGTGCCGTATATCATTTACAACCCCGATACGACTAGCGCCATGACGTTTAACTTACAGTTCGGTGAGAATACCATCGGACGGGGACGGGATAACACGATTTGTTTGACGGATGTGAGTTTGTCTCGTCGTCATGCTTGCATTGATGTCCGTGAAGATAAAATCACGATTACCGATATGCAGAGTAGTAATCATACCTTTGTTAATGAGGTGATGATTGAACACTCAAATCTCAAGTCTGGGGATTTAATTCGTTGTGGTCGTGTAGTATTTAAGTTTATGAATGTTTCCCTCACACCTGCCTTAAAAGGTCATGGGGAGAATTCTCAAACCTCAGTGATTCAAGAATTTGCCACGGATGCGAGTTATACGATTATTCAAGATTTATTAGAACCCTCCCCCGCCGGAAGTTCAGTTTTAAATATTCGCCAACAAGATGCCCATTTACGAGTTGTTGATAAGTTAAAAATTTTATTAGAAGTCAGCAAAGAGTTATCTTCTCCCCATGAACTCAATAAACTGCTGGATAAAATTTTAGATCTGTTATTTCAGATTATGAATGTTGATCGGGCGGCAATTTTGCTCGTTAATCCCAAAACCAATAATTTAGAACGAAAAGCCGTTAAATTTCGGGAAGAACCTTTAGCGGATGAACATTTTTATAGTAAAAAAATTACCAATACTGTTCGAGAAACAGGGAAGGCGTTGTTAATAGCCGATGCTCAATCAGATGAACGCTTTGAAGGTTCTGAGTCGATTTTGTGTCAAGCGATTCATGCGTCCATGTGTGCACCCTTGAAACTGCGAGATAGTGTGATTGGGGTTTTATATGTCGATAATTTATCATTATCAGATATTTATTCTCCTGAAGATGTAGAATTTTTAACCGCTTTAGCTAATCAATCGGCGATCGCGATTGATAACGCCGAATTATATAAAAAAATGCAGGAAGAGGCGGTCATTCGCAATAAACTTGAACGTTTTTTCCCCCCAGCAGTGAGTCGAAAACTGCGAGAAGAAGGAAAATTAGGAATTGTAGAAAGTGAAGTCACCGCTTTATTTTCAGATATTACTCGCTTTACCGAAATGTCTTCTCGAATGCAGCCTCGACAAGTCATTTCTATGTTAAATGAATATTTTAAAATTATGGTGGAGGAAATTGTTTTTCCCTTTGAAGGAACCTTAGAAAAATATATTGGAGATGCCTTAGTTGCGGTTTGGGGAGCACCTTATTCCCGTCATGATGATGTTGATCGAGCGGTGCGGGCGGCGATTGAAATGCAATGGTCTGTTTATCGAATGAATCAGCAATGGAAACAACGGTATGGTGAACCCATTTATATTCATATTGGACTGAATACCGGACAGGTGGCGGCGGGAAATATTGGCTCTTCTAAACTGATTCAATATACCCATATTGGAGATACCATGAATGTAGCGAGTCGGATTTGTTCTGCTGCTCAAAAAAATGAAATTTTAATTTCTCAATCCACATTTGATCAACTTAAAGATCGCAGTATTCCCTTAGAAAAAATTCCCCCCGTTATTGTTAAAGGTAAAGCTGAACCGTTACAACTATATCGGATTCACTGGCAAGAAGTTCAATCAACGGTTTTATCGTTTTAAATGGAATCATAGATTGGTGATCAGTTTGACATCCGTTTGCACCCTAATTGACTCATAACGACTCAAAAAAAAATAAGCCACCCTGAAAAATTCCTAGTTTTATAGCGCTATATCAGTTATTATTAGCTGACAGTTGACACTTAAATTCAATGAGATTCAAATTGGTAATTTGACGAATTGTAATTGAACACCCATCTCCAAATTTTACCGCAGTCAAATAACAGCAACCTTCAGCCGGATCATTTCCCCAACAAACTTTTTCTTCGATTTCTTCCCCCGTCTCAACTACCTTAATCAAGGAATTAAATAGCTTAGGATTGAGTTGATTAAGCATTTTTTTGGGAATAGTCTTACCGATAAGATTTTCTCGTTTTTGACCCAAAATTTTAACAAAGATGGGATTAATAATTAAACAGTGAAAATTGTTAATCTCTTCAGTTATCATATCTCTTTCCGCTTGTAAAGCCATAATTCCATCTTGAGAACTATTTAATAAATTAGCCAGTAAAGCCCGAGATTGGTAGAGAATTTCTGCTGTTTGTTGATGGTGTTCAATTTGCTGTTTTAACTTCTGTTTTTGTTGTTGGATAGTGAGTTGAGTTTGCAAACGGGCGATCACTTCTTTGGGTTCACAGGGTTTGGTAATATAATCCACTCCCCCGACTTGAAAAGCTTTGACTTTATCAAAAACTTCATTTAGCGCACTCAAGAAAATTATCGGAATTTCTGAGGTTGTTTCATCAGCTTTTAAAGCTTGGCAGACTTGATATCCATCCATTCCTGGCATGGCAATATCGAGCAAAATTACATCCGGGTGAGTCTTTTGGACTGTTCTTAATGCCATTTTACCATTGGTGACACTACGAACTATGTATCCATGTTTATCTAATATATCTGTTAAGAATTGTAGGTTTTCTGCCAGATCATCAACAATTAAAATATTGCCTTTCGGGTCTTCCTTTTCATCAGGATTAATTTCTGCTATTTCGTCTTGAGAAGATGAAGATGTGCCACAACGCACTTCAATCACCCATCGAAAGTTATTCTTAGTGATTTTTTCCCCAAAGGCGGAGGAAAGACGTTGCCATAATAGGGAAGCTAAATCTTTAATATGACCAACACTAAGATATAAGCTCTCAGCAAGGCTACTGTAGCTTTCATTATCCCAAGCAGCTTTGAGGATTTGTTTTTCTGAAGGCGTTAGGGGTTGACCCCCTTTAGAGTCTAGGGTCGCTTCTACGAATTTGAGGATTTCTTGAAAGGTCATGACGGGCTAAGGGTGATCCGGTTTGTGGTAGTTGGGTTAAATCAGTATCAGTATTATCACGCTTGTGGGTGAGTTCGTGACCAACTCTAGCCAGAAAAATTTAATCATCCGACTTTTCCGACTTTATAGATCCGACTTTTCCGACTGACAGGGGTAGGGGTAATCAACGATGATGAAAGTATTGGAAGGGTGAAGTTCAAAGTTCAGTAGTCCTAATTCAATAGACATCCCCACAGTCAGGAGTTAAGAATCGGAAGTCAATTTCAATCAAAAGAATTTTCAGTTGAGCTATGTCTAAGGACTTAATGTCTATTTCTGAATCGTGAAATGGATCATCACTCCAATCATTTGAGATTTTATTTAGTAGGTTAAAACATCATGCTTCGTCGTTTTGCAATAGTTAGTAGCCTCGTTGTGTTAGGTTCTTTGGGATTATCTTCCGTAGCCCGTGCAGGTGAAGGTGCTGTGGCGGGTTCGGCAGCGTTCACCGTTACTGCCGATAAAGTTACGGGTGTGGCAGTTTCGGCGGCTGTGGGTAAACGAGATGCTGTGGCCCATGCTTTCAACTACAGTGGTACTGGTACCGGCAATACCTTTGGTTTACAGAACTCGGCTTTTGCATTAGGTACTTCGGGACAACTGAGTATCGGTGGTATTGGCGACCCGTCAGGCTCTACCTACAACACAACAATGGAGGATGGTGTCCAGATCCTCACCACTCAAGGGAATTCCTTCAACACCGGCGCCGGATTCGAGATCAAACTGGGTACTACTACTGGGAATGTTCTGGCTAATACGCTTCCCTAGAACAGTTGTGAGTGGTTAGCTGGGAAGCTAACGGCTAATCTCTCAACATTGATTCCCTTTTATTTCTAATCTGAGGGTCTCAGCGACTCTCGAAGCAGGGAGTCAGCAGAGATCCTCATGAACAGACTTTTCGTATCCGCCACACTTATATTGACTAACCCAAAAATTTCCCAGAAAAAACCATGATTAATCCTAGTACAAAAACCTTCAATTCTACCTCCACAATTGTTTTGATTGATTTAGCCAAGTTTTAGGCCGATATCAGAATATTGATGCCGTTCATATTATTTCTCACGGCGCGCCCGGTTGCTTGTATTTGGGCAATACTCAACTGAGTTTAGATACTCTAATTCACTATATCCCCCAACTGCAGACTGCTACAGAAATCCTCCCTTTTTAAGGGAAATATGCAAGCACCCATCACAAATTCAACTTAGTTTTATCCATTTTTAGATTTAAGGAGAAACACAAATGCCTAACCCCAGTTTTGCAGCAGCCCAAACCAACCCCTTTAGTCTCACAGATGTGGGAGACTCCAGCACCCCCACCTTTGCCGATATCGATAATGACAATGATCTGGATGCTTTTGTGGGAGCAGGCAACGGCAATATCTATTATTTCCAAAACACCGGCACCGCCAGTAGCCCCAGCTTTGCAGCAGCCCAAACCAACCCCTTTAATCTCACAGTTGTGGGAGACTACAGCAAACCCACCTTTGCCGATATCGATAATGACAATGATCTGGATGCTTTTGTGGGAGCAGACAACGGCAATATCTATTATTTCCAAAACACCGGCACCGCCAGTAGCCCCAGCTTTGCAGCAGCCCAAACCAACCCCTTTAATCTCACAGATGTGGGATTCTACAGCGCCCCCACCTTTGCCGATATCGATAATGACAATGATCTGGATGCTTTTGTGGGAGAATACTTCGGCAATACCTATTATTTCCAAAACACCGGCACCGCCAGTAGCCCCAGTTTTGCAGCAGCCCAAACCAACCCCTTTAATCTCACAGGTGTGGGAAACACCAGCGCCCCCACCTTTGCCGATATCGATAATGACAATGATCTGGATGCTTTTGTGGGAGCAAGCAACGGCAATACCCATTATTTCCAAAACACCGGCACCGCCAGTAGCCCTAGTTTTGCAGCAGCCCAAACCAACCCCTTTAATCTCACAGATGTGGGAGACTCCAGCACCCCCACCTTTGCCGATATCGATAATGACAATGATCTGGATGCTTTTGTGGGAGAATACTTCGGCAATACCTATTATTTCCAAAACGGCCCCACAAACGGAGCTCCTACGGCTTTAGCCCTCAGTAGTACCAGTATAAATGAAAACGTAGACCCTAACAGCACCGTTGGCACGTTAACCACCACTGACCCGGACACTGGCGATACCTTTACTTACAGTTTAGTTTCGGGTACCGGAGATACCGATAACACCGCCTTTACGATTGTAGACAACCAACTACAAATCAAAGCTTCCCCTGACTTTGAAACTAAGTCCAGTTATAGTATCCGGGTGAAAACCACTGATGCTGGGGGACTGAGTTTCGAGAAGGAGTTGACCATTAATATTAACGATATCGATGAGTTTGTCTCCCTGACACCGAATAACGATCTTTTCAATGGGACTGCGGGTGCCGACCAAGCGAATGGCGGTGCTGGAAGCGATATCCTCTACGGTAAAGCCGGAAACGATATCCTTGATGGTGGTGACGGTAACGATATCCTCTACGGTGGCGATGATGATGATTTGTTGAAGGGGGGTAATGGTAGCGATCGCCTTTATGGAGATGGAGGTCATGATCAACTTTATGGTGATGCAGGTAACGATATCCTCTATGGCGGCGACGGTGACAATCTCCTTGATGGCGGTCTAGGTAGCGATCAACTTTATGGTAACACCGGGATTGATACCTTTGTCCTAGCATCAGGAATGGGTCAGGATTCTATCTACAAGTTTGAAGATGGTAAAGATAAAATTCGATTAGATGCAGGTTTAACTTTTGCGGATTTAAAGATTACCCAAAGTGGCACTAATACCTTAATTAAAGTGTTAGCAAGTGGAGTGACTCTGGCTTCTTTAACTAATGTCAGTTCAACCTTAATTGGCTCGGCTGATTTTCTTTAATCTAGGCTAGAAAACCCTAATCTCATTAATTTGTTTCTCGTTTTTGATCCCCCCTAACCCCCCTTCTTTTTAAGGGGGGAAACGGATTTTAAAGTCATCCTTTTACTAATCCTGTAATTTCCAACTTATTTTAAATTTTAAGTCGGGTTATTTTAATTATAAAAATTATGATATTAGAATTTAATACTTTATTTAATATGATATTTACCCTCGATTTTATTACTTGATTATCATGAACTATCCTCGAATAATTCTTAACTTTTTTCCCCTGATTTCCACAACATACAACCGTACTATTTTCCTCAGTTTAACTGTCTTAAGTATTGCTAGTGCAGCCCCAATTCTTGCACAAACTGACTCTAATTTACCCAATAATACCCCCGATCAAAATTCCTCAGAAAGCCGGGTTCCTGACTCTCCAGAAGCCACCTCCTTATCAGAAACAATCAACTGGTCACATTCCGCTACAGACCTGCAACCTTTATCCCAAAATTTAAGCCCTGAACCCAACTCTAAAGAACCCGAATTAAATAAAAATCCCAAGAGTTCAACTCCTACCTCCTCTGACCCTAATTATATTATTCCTCCGCGAATTGCTCCTAACGAAAAAGTTAACCCAGGAACAACAACTTTACCGCTTAATGAGATTCCCATTAGTCACTTAGCAGAATGGCAATTGAGTGCTTTACAAGCCTTTGCTGAGACGACAAACAGCGCGCTTTTTTTTAATGGCACTCTCAAAATTCACGCTCAAGTTATTGAAAATTTAACCCGTAATAATGTTTATACAGTAGACCAAAAAGGGATTTATTTGCAACTACGAACAGTTCCCTTAGAAAGAACTATTACGACGACAACAATTGAACCCCAAACCATGAATGGGTTAGAACTGCAAATGAGTTTAACGGGGGCTTGTATTTTGCCAGGAACTAGCCCCGATCAACAATGTACTTATATGCCCGGTTTAGCGGTTGATCGCAATAGTATTGATCCCCAATTTTTTGTTCCTACGCGCGTTTTTCAAACCTCTCAAGTTGGGGAAGTTATCAAACCAGAAACCTTAGCTTTTGTACAACGTCCCGGCTTTCAAGGAGGAACCAGCGCTCAACCCATTGGGGTCGATTTTTACTTTCCCAATACGGGTGCTTTCCCTGGAAATAGTCAATCTCAAGAAACAGATTTTCGACGCCAAGAAGACATTACCTATACCCTAACCGGGACATTTTCAAGGGTTCGTCAAATTGTTAGAGCGAATGATAAAGAATCGGTTTTAGGGCGAACTATTCGAGGATTTACTCTCTTTTTTGATGATGAAAATCGCTGGACAAATACAATTATTCAAGCGGGAGCGCAATTATTACCCGATGTGATTCCTCGTTTAGAAGGAAGTAAAAATCCTGTTAATTCTAATATTAATCTTAACTTATTTTTTGCGGCTAATAATACTCGTTTACCCAGTAGTAGTTTTACCATCTATTCTGCCGGACTTGGACACGCCAATAGTTTAACTTCTAATGTTACCAATTTAAGCCAAGTTCCCACAGCAAGTTATCATAGTCTGTGGTTTGGTCTTTCTCCAGTGATTAAACGTAACTTTGAAGATAGTGAAATCTTTTATCAGCCCACAAGCCCCCAATTTATCCTTGCCAATGGAGGTGGAGAAGGGGGGGAAAATACGAATGTTCAGTTAGTTTCGGCGGTGAATCAAGACACCTATTCAACGGCGAATCTACAGAATTTTTATGCTCAAGTTTATTTAGGTTTTTTCCAGCAAAATGTTAACTTAGTGACGGAGAATATCTATCGGGAAAAAATGGGTTATTATCCCCATTTAAGTTTTACAGGAGATTGGACAGGGAGCCAATATATTCTCCGATATTATACGGGTATCATTGCTTCTGAAGAAGTTAAACCTTACCTGGGTGCTGATTATACCAGAAACACCGTTAACGGTTGGAATTTTAGAGGCGGTGCCATTGGTTATCTTAACCCGGATCAGGATTATTATAGTCAAGTTTGGGGCAGTGTGGCGAAAAGAATTATCTTTAGTAAAAGTGCTAATTTAATTTTATCATCTGGCTTCAATTATGCCATTGATCGAGATACAACGATTGGTGATGTTGTTAGTCTTTCACCCGCGAGTGAAGTTGTCGTTGCTGCGAGTTTAAACTGGGGAATTGTTTCTATTGGTGTCACTAACTATTTTGGGGGTATTCTTCCTAATTCCTATGATAATCGTTTGCTGACTCAATTGAGTATTAGTCCTTTTAAGACTCTGACTCTCTCTGGTTATGTTGCACCCATTGATGAAACCTCTAGTCGTTCTCTCTATGGTGCAGGTATCATTTGGCAACTGAAAAACCAGTATAATAGTCCTACTCTATCTTTTAACTGGCAAAATCAACAATATGACTATGGTTACGATGTTTTTGGAAATCAATTATTAGTCAATGATAATATTTTTACAATTCTATTTCGAGTGGGTCATCCGCCCAACCCTTTTTAATCAGTAATCAGTGATTAGTTAGATGAAATCCCATTATAGATGCTACAGATTATCCTTCCTAACCCCCCCTGTAGAGACGCGCCATGCTTAGTAGAGACGCGCCATGGCGCGTCTCTACAGGGGGAATTTTTAGCAAACATTAAGGGATTTCATATAACTATTTTTAGATTAAGAATTTAACCGTTTTCGTTTCGCTTGATAGCTACGGACAGTAGTAACAATTAAGGTTAAGATTGTAATCGGAATGACAAAACTGATCATCACAAAATTAAACCAAGGAAGTTGAGAATGTTGAGAAGAGTCGAGGATTAAATAGGAACTATAAGCAACATAATAAGCGAGAAACAGTATTCCTTCCCAACGAGCAATCGATTTCCCACTATAAAAAATTGGAAAACAAGAAATCGCCACCGCAATCATTACCGGAATATCAAAATTTAAAGCAGCCGTTGCAACTGGAATTCCATCTGGGGAAATAGCGGAAGATAGTCCTAAAACAGCCAAGATATTAAAAATATTGCTTCCGACTACATTACCCACGGCAATATCGCGTTCTCCTTTAATACTAGCTACCACAGAACTGGCTAATTCCGGGAGGGAAGTTCCGGCGGCGACAATGGTTAATCCGATGACTAAATCACTCACTCCCAGGGCTTTAGCAATAGTAATTGAGCTTTCAACTAACCAATTAGAACCTTGAACCAGTAACACTAATCCAACCCCAATTAAGGCGATATTAATCAGCCAATTTTTGGGAATATTTTCAACATAAGTTGGAGATTGATTTTCGGAAGATTCCTCATCTTTTTGTTTCTTGGCTTCGTAAATTAAAAACAGAGTATAGACAATTGCCCCAATAAATAAAATGGTTCCATCCACCCGGCTAATGGTGCCATCACTGCCAAACATTAAGGTTAAAATAGACACCCCAATCATAATCGGAACATCTAAACGAATCAATTGACTCGCTACCATTAAAGGGGCAATTAAAGCCGAAATTCCTAAAATAATTAAGATATTAAAAATATTACTTCCGACAACATTTCCTAATGCAACATTCGCTTGACCTGCAAAACTCGATTGAATACTGACCGCCATTTCAGGTGAACTGGTTCCATAAGCAACAATGGTAAGTCCCACCAGTAAGGAGGGAATTCTTAACATTGCAGCAATGTTTGAAGCGCCCCGAACTAAGAGTTCTGCACCCCCAACCAGCAAGACTAAACCCCCTATCAGCAACAAAATCACGCTCAAGCTCATATCATAAAAATCCTTAACGGTTAAGATTATGCTTATTTATTGGTTCTGAACGCTCAAAACCCCTTTCGTCACTGTATCATGACTTGAATAGATGATGTTGATTGTAGATGTGCTAAAGTAAAGAAGATTAAAATTGTGATCAAAATTGACCCAATTTTTTTTAACAGTTCATCAGGATAAATATACCATGACTTATTCCGAAGAGTTAACTAATTTAGTTGTTGTTGCTTACCCAGAGCAAGAAAAGGCGAAAGAAGTTTTAAAACAACTGAAAGCACTGCAAGCACAAGGAATTATTTCCGTTGTCAATGCTGCGGTGATGGTCAAAAATGAAAAAGGCAAAGTTTCGATTAGTGAAACCGGAGATACGGATGCTAAAGGGGGAGCAATTATTGGTGGAATTACGGCGGGATTAATTGCTTTATTTAACCCCATTGGTGCTTTAGGAGTCATGGCTTTAACCGCAGGTGGGGCAGGAGTGGGAGCTTTAATTACTCATTTTATGGATTTAGGATTTCCTCAAGAAGATCTCAAAGAATTGTCTGAATCTTTAACCCCTGGAAGTTCGGCTTTAATTGCCTTAGTTGAACATACTTGGGTTGATCAATTAACGGAAGCGTTAGAACAATATGCAGGGAGATTGTATAAGCGTTCGATTAAAGCGGATATTGCGTCTCAATTAGAAACGACAGCAAAAACTGTTAATTCTGAAGTAGAATCAACTCCCCCAGAATCTTAAGAGACGCGCCCTGTAGAGACGCGCCATGGCGCGTCTCTACAGGGCGTCATGGCGCGTCTCTACCCGATATAAATTGTGTTTTCCACCTATTTAATTTTTTGATTGAGAGCATTTTGAGCAATTTTAGTGATATAAATCGTAACAATAACGGTAGCCATTAAACCAATTCCATATAATAACCATTCTATCGGAGTCCGCGATCGCTCTCCCATCCCTAACTGAGCTAAACTTCCCACTAACGATCCCAAATAAACATATAAAATTGTACCCGGTAACATTCCAATCCAAGAGGCTAAAAAGTAATCTTTTAAGGAAACATTGGTTAATCCAAAGGCATAATTCAGTAAGTTAAAGGGAAAAATCGGAGAAAGACGAGTTAACCCGACAATTTTCCATCCTTCTTGACCAACAGCTTGATCAATTGCTTTAAAGTTTTCATAATTTTCTAGCTTTTTAGCTACCCAATTCCGGGCAAAGTATCGCCCAATTAAAAAGGCAAAAGTCGCCCCAATAACTGAACCAATAGACACATAAATTGAACCCCAAATCACCCCAAAAATCACCCCTGCACCCAAGGTTAGAAGGGAACCGGGAATAAATAATATCGTAGCTAAATTATAGACAATAATAAAAGCAAGCGGCCCCCAAAATCCCAAATGCTCAACCCAATCCAAAAGATAAGTTATTAACTGTTGAATCCCCATTTTATTTCTATTTTCCCTATTTTTAATATGATCCCAGAATTTATATGAAATCTTGAATAACTGATAACTGGTACAGACGCGCCATGGCGCGTCTCTACACTGATAACTGGTACAGACGCGCCATGGCGCGTCTCTACACTGATAACTGGTACAGACGCGCCATGGCGCGTCTCTACACTGATAAC
>NZ_JADEWU010000086.1:0-22925 GCF_015207485.1 Planktothrix mougeotii LEGE 06226 | reverse complement strand
GGACAAGGGGAGGAGTGCTATGCCTACATTAGGTCGCTAACTTTGAACAGCCAACGGTTAATAGCCAACTGTCAACAATTAACCATCAACAATCAATAAATCAATGAGTAAGTTGGGGTTAGATCATCATCCATCGATTTTAGTGATTGAGCCAGATGAACTGTTAGCTCAACAAATTAGCCTGGATTTAGAAGAGGCGGGTTATTATCCAATTGTGGCTAGTAATAGAACAGTTGGTTTACATCAGGCTACAGAATTACAACCCGCATTAATTGTGATTGACCGACTGTTGGCGGGAGAGTCAGGGCTGTCTCTGTGTAGCCATTTAAGGGATTTGGGAAATCATACACCTTTGTTAGTATTAATGGCAAAAGATGCGATCGAAGATCGGATCGCTTGCTTGGAGTCAGGAGCGGATGACTATTGTTTAAAACCCTATCGGACGGAGACTTTTTTAGAACTGGTCAATCTGTATTTGAAGCCTGCGACTAGCAATAATGAACAATTGCGGTTTGGGGAGTTAGTCTTGGATTTAGCGACTCGTCGGGCACTTCGCAATGGTAGAACGATTGAACTGACGATGAAGGAGTATGAATTACTCAAATATTTAATGGAACATCCTCGCGAAGTTTTAACCCGTGAACAAATTTTAGAGAATGTTTGGGGTTATGACTTTTTAGGAGAGTCCAATGTTATCGAAGTTTATATTCGTTATTTACGCCTGAAAATTGAAGACGAAGGGGAAAAACGCCTGATACAAACGGTTCGAGGCGTTGGATATGTCCTCAGAGATGGTTGACCTTTGACCGTTGACAATTCGTAATTCGTAATTCGTAATTCTCTGTTCCCTCAAAAAAAATACCAAAGTTGCCTAAGATGTTGTACAATCTTTTGTCGCTGATGATACGGATTTTTTGAGAACGTTGAACATTCAACTGTTAGTGGGATTTAAGCAGGGTTTGATCTTGGCTTCTATTCCCCCAGCCTTAGTCTCGATAGGCTTGGGAGTAGTTGGTATCCTATGGGTTAGCTGTTCATCGCTGTTTTCATCGGTTTCAACAGCACAATTCTTGAGTTTAGGAACTACTATTTTTGATGTTCCTGCACAAGCCCAAAACAATCAGGGTCAAATGTTACCCATTACGGCTCAAGCGAAAATTGGGGGCGAAGTGATTCGGCTTGAAGTGGCTAAAACCCCCCAGCAACAAGCGTTAGGCTTAATGTATAGAACCGCTTTAGCCGATGATCGGGGAATGTTATTTCCCTTTGATCGACCTCGTGTTGTGGGATTTTGGATGAAAAACTGCAAAATTCCTCTGGATATGATTTTTCTTCGCAATGGGGTTGTTAAAGCGGTTCAGGTCAATGCTCCCCCTTGTCAGCAGGAACCTTGTCCCACTTATGGCCCTGATGTGGCGGTGGATCAGGTGATTGAACTGCGGGGAGGACGTTCTCAAGAATTGGGGATTAAAGTGGGCGATCGCATTGCGATCACCGTTGTAGATTCTCAGCAATAAGCCTTAAGTTTAAAAAACTTTACAAAAGTTCATGTAATTTGTTAAAACTTTAATGCTAAGGTCTACACAACAGTAGACAAATTTGCTAACCTGTCTACTCCAAACAACTGTTAAGCGTACCCGCAGTGAACCCTATACAGTTGATTCGTTCTTCTTAGGTGTGAGGAAACACTCATCAAGCCCAGGAAATTGTTCCACGACAATCTTGATCGGTTGTCAAGGCTAATCTTGAGTCAAGTTCGCTTCAGTGAGCGAGGTAGGGTTTAATAACGATGACACGGTGACTCTAAAGTTTAGAGTTCTGTGATTTCTCTCGTTTGACAGGGAAACTGTTCTGTCAGCAGACAGATTAATTTTAATAGCTGCACCTGTTCTACTGGTTAGTAATTCCTTGAGATAGCTAACCTGTGACAGAACAGAATGTGGCTAGGGCTCAATTGTGCGGAATTTTAATCGCAACTAATGTAGATGTGTGAGGAGAAAACTGAGGGAACAATTGTATAAAACTGCAATTGTTTTCAGACAACTTAACATCCCAAAATTAATGTTCTGAAGTTGGCAAACTCAGACTTTATAAACATCTCAATTTATAACAAAAGGCGATCAGCCTCGTTTATCAAAAAAATTTTTTAATCCCAAGATGGATTTTATATTAGGAGGTGAATGTTAAAATGACACCAATCAATTACTCTCGGTTTATCCGTTTTTTACAAGAAGATTTATCGCTTTCTCCTGACTCTATTGCGATGGCAGAACGAGCCAATCATCCGGCGGAATCTCAACATAAATATCCTGATGCTAGTCCGTTATCTATGACCCTGTGGCAATATGGTTTAGTCACATTGGAACAGTTAGATAAAATCTTCGACTGGTTAGAAACTGCCTAATTTAGGATGGGATATTGCTAATTTTAATAATTCCCAGAAGTATCGAGAAGGTGGGCTATGCCCACCCGACTCAATATTAAATTAAGATTCAGCTAACACACGAGCCGCCGCAGCCACTCCTGCACCAGGAGTAAACCCTTCATAACCGAGTTCCCGTAACGCAGCTTCTAGCGCCGCAATTGCTGTTAGAATATCGCGATCGCTAACAAATCCTAAATGACCAATACGGAAAATTTTACCCTTGAGGTGATCCTGTCCTCCGGCTAAAATAATATCGAATTTCTTCTTAACAACCGCCCGAACATCTTCAGCATTTAACCCTTCAGGAGGAGCAACAGCCGTAATGGCAGGACTGGCACATTCATCGGCTGCAAATAACGATAATCCTAATGCTTTAACGGCTTCCCGGCTAATTTTAGTTAACCGTTGATGACGGGCAAAAATATTCTCTAGCCCTTCTTTTTTCATCATTTGTAACGTGACTTGTAAGGCAAAAAACAAGTTCACCGGAGGGGTAAAAGGATTGGTATTTTTCTTAGCAGATTTGCGATATAAACCCAAATCTAAATAGTAGCGAGGAAGGTTAGCATTTTTATAAGCTTCCCAAGCTTTCTCACTCACTGAAACAAACCCTAAACCGGGGGGAATCATATACCCTTTTTGGGAACCGGAAGCAACAACATCAATCCCCCATTCATCGATGGGAAGATGCACCGCGCCTAAGCTAGTAACGGCATCTACAATCATTAATGCTCCATGAGCTTTAACATGGCGATTAATGGTTTCTAAATCGTTAATTACACCCGTTGAAGTTTCGCTGTGGGTGATAATAACGGCTTTAATTTCTTTGTTGGTATCTGCTTCTAATTTTGCCCGGAATTGTTCGGGGTCGAGGGGTTGTCCCCATTCAGCCGTAACGGTATCGACTTCTAACCCGTAGGCGGTGGCGACTTCGGCCCAACGTTCTCCAAATTTGCCATTACAACCGCATAACACCTTTTCCCCGCGACTGAGGAAATTAATAATTCCGGCTTCCATCGCCCCAGTGCCACTGGCCGTTAAAATCAGCACATCATTTTGGGTTTGGTGTAACCATTTCAGGTTCGCCGTCACTTCCTCCATGATTTTGCTAAAATCCCCACTACGGTGTCCGATGGGGTGTTTTGACAGGGCTAATAAAGCCTGTTCAGGAACGGGGGTTGGCCCCGGAATCATCAACATTAATTTATCGTCCATTGTCTGTTTTCACTCTTTATGGGTTCGCTGTTTTGTGTAAGTCACAGAAGGAAATATTTTCCCTCAAAATTGCAACTTAATTCTCAATTGATGAATTCTTTTTTCCACCCTTTATCCCTCTGGTAAATTAATCTGTTCGGGATTAATTTCATTCAAAGACCAGCGATAGTCAACGGGAAGATTTGCTTGAATACAGCTTTGCTCTAATTGCTTGTGTAGGGCGACGGCTTTCCGTAAGGTAATAATCAATTGATCAACCTTCTCGTATTGAGAAGAGTTCCGTTTGACTGCAAACCTCGTTTTTCGTTCTAGAAATTGCAGGAGCAGTTCATAATGAACATAAGCAGGAAGAGGAATCGGTTCCATCAACTTTAACTAAATCTCCAGTAAACCAAACTGCATGATCGATTGAAAGATCGAGGGCTTCAATGGGGTTAAAAATTATCTCAGGATGAGAATATTCAACTCGGGAAACAGGATTTCACTGCCGTTTCCCTATAATACACTAAGAGGTAATCAGTTGATTTAAGGCAACACCTGGATCGGGTTGCTTCATGAAAGATTCCCCAATCAAAACGGCTCTCGCCCCGGCTTGGGTGACTAAATTGAGGTCCTCACGGGTATGAAGTCCTGATTCACTCACCACTAAAATATCACGGGATTGGAATTGCGATTGTCGGGTTTGTAACAATTGGCAAGTGGTTTGTAAATCAACGGTAAAATCTTGTAAATTGCGATTATTAATGCCGATTAAATTAACGCCATCTAAGCTTAAAACTCGATCTAATTCTTCGAGGGTATGGACTTCAATTAAAGCGGTCATTCCTAATACTTTTGCAATTTTGAGAAAATATTGTAAATCTTGATCGGAGAGAACCGCAGCAATGAGTAAAACCGCATCGGCTCCATGATATCGCGCTAAATAAATTTGATAAGGATAGATGACAAAATCTTTACAAAGTAAGGGTAAATCAACAACAGCCCGAACTTTTGCTAAATTTTCAAAGCTCCCTTGAAAGAATTTTTGATCGGTTAAAACTGATAAACAACTTGCGCCACCTTGTTGATAGGATTTTGCGATCGCAACGGGGTCAAAATCTTCTCGAATTACGCCTTTACTAGGGGAGGCTTTTTTAACTTCAGCGATGACCGCAGGTTGAGTTTGACTTTGTTTTAACGCTTGAAAAAAGTTACGAGGTGCAGAAATAGTATTGACTTTTTGCTTTAATTTTTCTAGGGGTAAACGTTCCCTTAAGTCGGTAATTTCTTTTTCTTTATACCAAACAATTTCTTCTAAAATATTCTGGGGTTCAGCACCAGGGACAGCAACCTGATAACGTAAGTTTAAGACTTCAACCGCAGGATTAGGCGGACGACGACGAATAGAGACCATAGAAGTTGAGGAGGTTTATTGTTTAACTCGACTGTCTTAAATTATAACCCTAATTTAGTCAGTTTAAATCTTATATAAAAAGTACCGAAATCGTAGGGGCGAGGTCTCCTCGCCCTGACAGGGGAATATCTATCCATTTTTTAAAATTAATACTCCTGAAATTATGATTATACAATCTATTTGAACTTGCTATAGTCAGTCTCAATCAATTGTACAACTGTTTGGATTCTAAATTGATTGTTAGGGCGAGATTCCCTTTTGGTGCGTGCGCGTTGCTTACGCACCCTACGCTGGAATATAATTATTTTTTAGGATTCATCATTTTGATAAGATTAAATACTTTAATTTTATTCTAAGTTTGGGGTAACTCCCCAAATTGTTCTCGATATTTTGCTAATAAAGTTTCGGCTTCCGTTGCTGACTCTTCGGGAGTCGGGAGAAGTTTACCTTCAGAACTAAAAAAACGCAATTGAGAGTTATAAATTCCTAAAAATAATTCTAATTGTTGACTCCATAACCATCCTTGAGAGTTGGGTTCAAGGGGTTGGTATTGTCCATCCACTAAATGAAATCCTGCGAATTCTAAGGTTTCAGGGTCAAACCAAAAATAATCTTAATCTAATAGCGTTATTTTTTAAAAAATTAGTTCCTCAGACTAATCAAATTCATCAAAAGGGATGACTCTTTTTCAGTAATTTAGAAATAAAAGGAATCGATTCTATATTAAGATTTTTTATTTCTGGATGCTCTTGAATACTGTTAATGATTACATCCGTTAAATGATATTGATGGTTATCTCCATAATTTAAAGTTAAATATCCTAAGAGTTCTAAAGCATAATCATAGAACATAAAAATATCAGCGATACAAGCCAATTTTAGAATATTATCAGGGGTTTTAAAACCCAAATTTTGATCCGGTCGAATTAAATCTCGAACATAAAACCCATCTGTCCATACTAATTGTCCGGGGTGTTGGCGGGACATCAATGTAATTCCCTGACGACGACCATTCCATCGTTTTCCAAAGTCGAGGAGGGTAAACCCTTGATTTCTGAGATAAATATCAACTTCTGCAAATAAGGGTTGATTTTTATAGAGTTCTATAAATGAAACTTCCACTAATATCATTAAAAGTTGATGTTCTAACAGTTGAGAACACCCTTTTAAAACGTTTAATTCTCCGCCTTGTACATCCAACTGAAGAAAATCAATTGATGTGGTTTTATCTTGAAAAAACTCATCTAGGGTTGTGGTTTTTACAGAAGTTGTAGAGATTAATTTATGACGTTCAGCATATTCATCTAAACGATTAATCACTAATTCATTGGGAGGATATAAGGAACTACATTCTGGATGTTTGGTTTGATATAAAGTTTGAGTTCCTGACGTATTCCAAACCGCTAAAGGAATATGGGTTTCTGTCCAGTTTATCTTTTTTTGTGCTAATTGTTGATTGCGGTCTTGACAAGCTTTTTCATCCGCATCAAAACCATAAATGGTTAAACCAGGGGCAAAAATTTCCCATCCTTGATGGGAATAATCAATATCAATAAATTCTTGAACCTGACGCGAACCTACAATACATAAAGTTAGGTCAATCTGATCTAAATAACCCGATTGTTTTAAAGATTTAACAAAGATAGACATAAGATAAAAATCATTTGTGCTCAAAACCTGTAGGGGGGGTGTCCCTCCCAACCCTCTTTTCACCTGTTTAAATTTGGGTAGGGAAACCCTGTCCCCGTAGGGGGGAAGTAGGGGGAGAGGAGAAGAGGGAAGAGGGGGAATGGTTAACATCTGTAAAGACGCACTTGGGGGAGTTGATGCCGTAAGCCCCAAGCACGTCTAACGACTTATCACTGAGTACGGGCGGGGTAACCCCACCCCTACAACTGACAACACTCAACCTTCTTGAAATAAAGGTGTACTCAGGTAACGTTCGCCGAAACTGGGTTGAATCATCACAATCAGTTTGCCTTTATTTTCAGGGCGTTTACCAACTTCAATGGCAGCATATAACGCCGCCCCGGTGGAAATTCCTGATAAAATGCCTTCTTCTCGCGCCATGCGACGGCCAAAAATCATGGCATCCTCATCTCGAACTTGAATCACTTCATCGATGAGATCAACATTCAAAACGGGAGGAATGAACCCAGCCCCAATACCTTGAATTTTATGGGGCCCTGGTTTACCCCCGGATAAAATTGGACTATTGGCGGGTTCTACTGCAATGGCTTGAAAATTCGGTTTACGTTGTTTGAGGACTTCGGCGACTCCGGTTAATGTACCTCCGGTTCCCACCCCAGAAATGAGAATATCCACACAACCATCGGTATCGACCCAAATTTCCTCAGCCGTTGTTTTGCGGTGAATTTGGGGGTTAGCTGGGTTGCGGAATTGTTGCAACATATAGGCATCGGGCAGGGTATCCACAATTTCCTGAGCCCTTCTAATACAACCACTCATCCCTTCAATACCGGGAGTCAGTTCGAGTTCTGCCCCATAGGCCTTTAACATGGCCCGACGTTCTGAACTCATGGTTTCCGGCATCGTTAAAATTAAACGATAGCCTCTAGCTGCGGCGACCATGGCCAGGGCAATTCCGGTATTCCCGGAGGTAGGTTCCACTAATACGGTTTTACCAGGGGTGATCACTCCTTCTTTTTCCGCGACATTAATCATATTCACCCCAATTCGATCTTTGACGGAAGAGGCGGGGTTCATCCCTTCTAATTTCACAACAATTTGAGCCACACATCCTTCCGCCTTGGGAATGCGGTTCAGTTGGACTAAAGGAGTGTGACCGACTAATTCAGTAATGTTATGAGCGATACGCATATTGAGACTCGAATAAAGAACAATGATACAAGCAGTCTGAGGAACTCATACCTAACCCTTCAGATGTAATACATAATATCCTTCTGTTGTCGGGCATCTCTTTGTTCACACAAGTCTTTTAAGGTGTATTTCTGTAACACAGAGTTAGCCATTTGCTCTGCTTCTTGCCAAAATTCCCAAATGATTGCACTTTCAACGGTATTGAGGCAAGAATTTTGAGGGGCTGCTTCGGGATCTGTTCCTTCTAAGCAGTTGACCACATCAAATAGAGTAATTTTCCCCGGTTCCTTGGCCAGATAATAGCCTCCTTTGGAACCTCGTTGACTGCGAACAATACCACAGCGCCGCAAGGTTGCCAGCAATTGTTCGAGATAGCGATCAGGAATATTATGCCGGGCTGCAATTTGGCGAACCTGCCTGGGTTCAGGATCATCATAGTGAGTTGCCAATTCGATCAGGGCGAGAAGGGCATACTGACTTTTACAGGAGAGTTCCACGCAGAAATATATTCACAACAGTTTCACTTTTTTAGTATACTCCAGTTTTCCTCTCGGAATACAGGAATTAAACGGAAAATATGTAGCTCCCTGTTAAGCTGTTCCCGGTTTGATCTCAAAACGCAACGAATTTATCGGGTTTTGGGATCAATCAATAACAATTAATAAGTTTCATATCTTATATGAAATTATTCTTTTTAAGAAAATTTTTAATATAAGGTTTATCTGAATTTTCTCCCTAACCGCCTTGCCTCAAGTCCTTGACTTATTTGACCTCTGTTATTAAAATTAGAAATGTTAACGGCTATTTTTTGATAGTTTACTGTTAACGATTGGCGTCTTTTTTCCCAATCTAAAACCTAACCCTCGACACCTGACATTAGACACAGGGTATGAACTCTTTCTTAAAAATCCGTTCGGGGTTTCAACCTTTACGGAGAATTCGATTAAAAACCGCTTTGGTTTTTCCCTTTATCTTACAAATTACAGCCGCCGTCGGATTAGTCGGTTATTTTTCCTTTAAAAATGGTCAACAAGCGGTTGAGGATTTAGCACAACAGTTAATTCAAAGTGTCAGTGTTCGGATTGAAAATCATGTCTTAAACTATTTTAATAAATCCTTTCAAGTTTTGCGCGTTACCCATGATAGTGTAGAAGCTGGAACATTTAATTTGAATGATATTGAAGGATTAAAGCAATATTTTTTTCAAGTCGTCTTAGAAGGAGATTTAGAAAGTTATTTTTTATATGGAAATGAACAGGGAGAATTTGTCGGCGTTGAACATTTAGAAAATAGTGAAATTCAACTCAAAATTCGCACCATTGACACTGAACCCATCCGTGATGTTTACCTTTTAGATCAACAGGGAAACCGGGTTAAATTGTTAAAACAAGCTGAATATGATCCCCGTCAACGTCCTTGGTATCAACAAGCAAAACAAGCTCAAAAACCAGTTTGGACTTCTATTTACCCCTTCTTTTCTCGTCGAAATACAGACACGGCTTTAGGAATGTCGGCGGTTTGGCCCGTATTTGATCCAGAGCAAAACTTACAGGGCGTTTTATGTATTAATATTACCTTATTAAGAATTACAGAATTTTTAAAACATCTTTATATTAGTCCTCGTGGACAAAGTTTTATTATTGAACGTTCGGGGGAGTTAGTGGTTAGTTCTAAAATTGAAAAACCTTTTAAACTTGAATGGCAAGGAGAAGAGGCTATCATTGAACGAATTCTTGCCATTCAAAGTACAGATTCTACCATTCAGAATACGGCTAATGCTTTTTTAAAACGGTTTGGTAGTTTTAAGGCAATTCAAAATAATGAACAAGTTAAATTTCAGCAAAAGGGGAGTTGGTATTATGCTCAAATTTTACCCATTCGAGATGGAAAAGGCATCGATTGGTTAGTGGTGGTTGTTGTTCCTGAAGCCGATTTTATGGCACGAATTCAACAAAATAATCGCATGACGATTGGGTTATGTTTAATCGCCTTGGGAGTCGCTACAGGAATGGGACTTTTAACGGCCCGTTGGATTACAAAACCTATTTTGAAAATTAATCGAGCTTCCCATAAACTAGCAGAAGGAGAATTAACTCAAAATCTGGAAATTACAGGAATTCAAGAATTAGAAACCTTGGCAAATTCTTTTAATTCGATGGCTGAACAATTGAAAGAATCCTTTGATATCTTAGAAGAAAAAGTCGAAGAGCGTACCCAACAATTAGCCGAAGCGAATCAAGAAATTAGTTCCTTAAATGTGCGACTCAAAGCCGAAAATTTACGCATGAGTGCAGAACTTGATATCCTCCGAGAAATGCAGCAATTAATTCTTCCCAAACCCCAGGAATTAGCGGAAATTCAAGACTTAGAAATCGTCGGATATATGAAACCTGCCGATGAAGTGGGGGGTGATTATTATGATATTTTATATACGAATGGAATTGTGACGATTGGCATTGGAGATGTTACGGGTCATGGGTTAGAAAGCGGAATTTTAATGGTGATGATTCAAGCAGCCGTTCGTACCTTAAAAGAAGTACAGGAGCATGATACCGTTATCTTTTTAAATACTTTAAATCGAATGATTTATTATAATGTTCAACGGATGAATTCTGATAAAAATCTAACTTTAGCTATTTTAAATTATTCTGAAGGTTTATTAAGTATCAGTGGGCAACATGAGGAAATTTTAATTGTTCGTCAAAGCGGTAATGTTGAACGAGTTAATACAATGGATTTAGGGCTACCCATTGGCTTAGATGAAGATATTACTCAATTTATTAGCCATACTTTAATTGTCTTAAATTCTGGGGATGGAGTTGTTTTGTATACTGATGGGATTACCGAAGCCCAAAATAACCGGAAAAAATTCTATGGAGTGGAACAACTTTGTAACATTATTAGTCAAAACTGGCATCAAACCGCAGAAGTCATAAAAAATGCTGTAATTGATGATGTACAGTCATTTATGGGTCAAGAAAAACAATTTGATGATATGACATTATTAGTGATTAAAAAAAAATAACAAGGGGAGAAAGAGAATGAGAAATTGTTAAGTTGAATATCCTGTCCGGGATATCGGTCAAGAATAGGGTATTTGTTAAAGACTCGTTGTTGTATTTTAATGTAAGAGAGGGTGCAAAAGCACAACAACGGATTACTTATAATTCCTCTTTGAGGATAAAGTCCATGTTAAATCAATTTTTCCATCAAGGGATTTATTCTAGCTTTAAAAATATTTCTCTGAGAAATCTTCTTATTTTTCCCTTTGTCTTGCAAATTTTTACCGCCGTTGGATTAGTAGGGTGGTTATCCTTTGAAAATGGACAAAAATCTGTTAATAATTTAGCGAATAAACTTCAGAATGAGGTCAGTCAACGGATTATTCAACAGTTAAATTATTATTTAACAGCACCGACTCAAGTTAATGAAGTTAATTTTAATTTAGTTCAGTTGGGTTTACTAAATTTTCAAGATTTAGACAGCATCCGTCGCCATTTTTGGAAGCAGATGAAAGTGTATCCTTATCTCAGTTATTTTAATTTAGGGACTGTAGATGGATTATTTTTAGGAGTGGGTCGAGAAGATGATGGCACACTCTATATGGAATTAATGAACCCAACAGATAAAGGTTATTATAAACGGTATGCTTTAGATGATCATGGTGATCCCACAACCCTTCTCGCCGTTGAAAAATATCCTTATCAAGATGATGAATGGTATAGTAATGCGGTCGCAGCAGGTAAACCGATTTGGACTGAAATTTATCAATGGGATGATCGCCCGGAGGTGATTTCGATTGCTTCGAGTTATCCGATCTATAATCAACAAAATAAATTAGTCGGTGTGATTGCAATTGATTTAATTTTAACTCAAATTAGTAATTTTTTAAAGCATTTATATATTAGTTCCTCTAGTAAGATTTTTATTGTGGAACGCAATGGTTTAATTGTCGCTAGTTCTAGTTCTGAAAAACCCTATTTAAACGTTGATGGAGCTTCTCAACGACTGAGTGCGTTTCAAAGCCGTGATCCGTTAATTCGTGCGTCGAGTCAATATCTCATACAACGGTTTAATAATCTCCGTGAAATTCATAAAAAACAAGCTTTAAGTTTTAACTTAAACGGTGAAAAAAATTTTCTCTGGGTTACTCCTTGGCAAGATCACTTAGGCTTAAATTGGCTGATTGTGATTACTATTCCTGAGTCAGATTTTATGGGAGAAATTGATGCGAATACTCGAAAAACGATTTTATTATGTTTAATTGCTTTGGCGATCGCAACAACAATGGGGATTTTAATTGCTCGTTGGATTACTGAACCCATTCTACGATTAAATCGAGCTTCTCAGAAAATCACAACCGGAGATTTGGATCAAACTGTTAAAGTCACCCGCATTATTGAACTTGCTGAATTGGGTAAATCTTTTAATCAAATGGCAAATCAAATCCATGATTCTTTTGAAACTTTAGAACAAAAAGTCATAGAAAGAACAGCAGAATTAGCAGATGCCCATGCTAAAATTTTAGCGTTAAATCAACAATTAAAAGCCGATAACTCTCGCATGAGTGGGGAGTTAGATTTGTTGCGACAAATGCAGCAATTGATTCTCCCTAAAGCAGAAGAATTAGCTTTAATTGAAGGGCTAGATATTGCAGTATATATGGAACCTGCCCATGAAATGGGAGGAGATTATTATGATATTTTATATACTGATGGCGTTGTGACGATTGGCATTGGAGATGTGACGGGTCATGGCTTAGAAAGTGGTATTTTAATGGTGATGACTCAAGCGGCTGTTCGGATTCTTAAGGAAGTTCAAGAGTCTGATCCAGTTCGGTTTTTAAATATTTTGAATCGAGCCATTTATCGAAATGTTCAACGAATGAATTCTGATAAAAATCTGACCTTAGCAATTTTAAATTATCAGAATGGTCATTTAAACATTAGTGGCCAACATGAGGAAATCTTAATTGTCCGTCAAGGAGGAAACGTTGAGCGAATTGATACCATTGATTTAGGTTTACCCATTGGTTTAGATGAAGATATTTCGGAATTTATTAATCAAATTGAGGTCGAATTAAAGGGAGGAGATTTTATTGTGCTTTATACTGATGGAATTACAGAAGCTAGAAATATGCAAAAATCCCAATATAGCTTGGAAAGACTGTGTAAAGTTATCAGTGAAAATTGGCATGATCAAGCTGAGGAGATTAAGGAAGCGGTGATTTCTGATATTAAGGCATTCAGGGGACATCAAAAACAGTTTGATGATATTACCCTATTAATTTTAAAACAACGCTAGGGGAGGGAGATTCAGATTGATACGAACAAAATACATCAGAGATTGGATCAAAAAAAATTTGATAATTTTGTACCGTTGAGTTAAGATTTTGTTAATTTTGTGATTTTTGAACAGAATTAGCCTAAAATATAAAGGCTATTATTGAATAACCCAGTGATTTTCCCCCAGGTCAAGTGATTATGGCGCAAATTTTTGGAGAGTTTTTACATCAATTTCCTCCTGATCATGATTCTTTGGAGTTGACATTCACGCCAACATCCCGACCGATTAAACAACGCTGGCGAAATAATCTTTTATCGGCTCATTTTGTAGCAGATTATTTTTCAACTTTTTTACCCTTAGATGCGGATAACCCCAGTCGAGAAAAACGGATTAAACAGGGGAAAGGAGCCGTTAGTTATGTGGCAAATGAATTGTTAGAAAATGCCATGAAATTTAATAATGAAAAGGTAAAATCTAAAATTAGATTTGGAATCCATTTTATTGAAGAAAGCCAAACGGTAACGGCTGCTATTTTTGCGACCAATTCAATTACCGCAGAAGGAACGGAAAAGTTTCAATCCTTTATTCAAGAATTACTCACCGAAGATCCCAATGAGTTATATATTCGTCAAGTTGAACAAAGTGTAGAGGATGAAAATAATAATGCTTCAGGTTTAGGCTTATTAACGATGATCAATGATTATCAAGCTCAACTGGGTTGGAAATTTGAACACATTTCCGAACAACCCAAAATTATTTTAGTAACAACGATGGCTCAAGTAACCGTGTAAAATTGAGTTATTTTCAAAGCTAGAGAGAGGTAGCAACAATGGTAGTACAGGAAATTAAAGGTGAAGACCATATTGTTCAATATGATCCTGAATCTGTGATGATTTGTTTTCAAGGAGAATTGAGTTTAGGGGGGCCAGTGGAATATGAACCGATTAAAAAATTATTAGAACAAGTTACAGCAACGGAACCTCCATTGATGACCTTAGATTTAAGAAATTTATCGTTTTTAAATAGTTCTGGAATTAGTTTGTTATCAAAATTTGTCATGGGATTGCGGAAAAAACCTCAAATTCAATTAGTTATTTTAGGCTCTAAAGAAGTGGCATGGCAAGATAAATCTTTGCAAAACTTAAAAAAGTTTTTACCCAGTTTGGAGTTGAATGTTGAATAATTTTCAATTTTAAGTCAAGCGAATAACTAGGTTTCGCTCAATATTGATTGTTTTAACAAAATGAATGTTAGAATTAATAACTTTTAATCCCCTATTACTAAGCTGAATAATGCTCCTAACCCAAACCCAAAAATCAGAATTCCTGACATCCGGTTTACCCATTGCAGGGTATCCGAACTGATTTTATCGCGGAATAAACTGACCCCACTGACTAAGATCAACCACCAGAATGCTGACCCTAAAAACACTCCTAAAACCAAGATCCCAGCATCTCCATAATTATTGCTGCTTCCCAAGCCTAATCCGGCAAAAATAGCAACAAAAGATAAAATTGTCATGGGATTTGTCACCGTTAGGAAAAAGGTGGAAGCATAGGCACTCACCACTTTTCCTGATGGATTTGCGGCATCTTGGGCTGGTTTTGCCAAGGCTGTTTTTAAGCCTAAATAACATAAAAATAAGCCCCCTATTAATTTTAAAATTATTTGTTGACTGACTAAAATATTAGAGATGATGGTTAATCCAAATCCCGCAATAAACCCATAGAAAGCATCCGCACTAGCCGCGCCTAACCCCGTAAAAAATCCTACCCAATGTCCATCGGATAAGGAACGACGAATACATAAAATCCCAATGGGCCCCACAGGAGCCGCAATGGAAAAACCAATGATTAAACCCTTAACTAAAAACCGAATATCCATAATTAATTCCAAAACTGTAATAACCTTTTAAAGCCTACCACTGTAGGGAGGTGTTCAGCCCTTAAGGGTGTACTAAGCTTTTAAGCATTTTAGGGCTTACTGTTGTCTCGATGTTTTATGATGAAATAGAAAAGTTAAAAGTCACTCAAAACCAAACCATGATTCAGAATAACACTTTAGTTTTAGCAACGGATTTAGATGGTACATTTTTAGGGGGTTCTCCAGAGGAAAGACAAAAATTTTATGACTATTTGGAGGAAAACCGCCATCGCTTATTATTAATCTTTGTCACGGGTCGAAGTTTAGAATTCACCCTACGTTTATATGATGAAAACAAGATAAAGATGCCACGACCCGATTATTTGATTGGAGATGTGGGCACAACGGTTTATGAAGGAAAAAGCTTAACTCCTGTAGCAGAAGTGCAAAATTGGATTGCGGATCTTTGGGGAAATGCCAGCGAATTTGCTCACCAACTTTTAACGGATGAACCTGGATTAACTTTACAACCCATTTTTGCCGAATATCGAGTTTCTTATTATTATAAACCCGATGAAAATCAAGAACGAATTGTTAAAAAAATTCACGATGCGGGATTTCAATGTATTACCTCTGCGGATAAATATTTAGATATTTTACCCCCCGGTGTTGCCAAAGGTTCAACCTTACTTAAATTAATGGATGTATTAAAGGTGCATCCCCAACAAGTGATTACATCAGGAGATTCCTTGAACGATTTACCCTTATTTGAAACCGGACTAAAAAGTATTGCTGTAGGAAACTCAGAATTAAAATTAGTCGAAAAAATTAAAAATTTAAAGAATGTTTATTACAGTGAATTTCCAGGAGTCGCTGGAATTTGGGATGGAATTCAATATTACGGAAAAACTTTCTAAACTTTGATTGAGTTTAAGTGAATTAGTCTTTTAACCCTAATGTTTTCTATTTCCTAACATTATATGACCCAAGATTCTACTTCCCTGTCTCATCCCCCTGTGCCTCATCAGCCCTTAACATTAGCCATTTTAGGTGCGGGAGCTTGGGGTTCAGCCTTAGCACAATTAGCCCGTTATAATGGGCATACAGTTAACCTTTGGTCACGCCGTTTCGGGAATTCCTTAGAAGAAAGTATTAACGCCGTTGATGTCTTAGTTTCTGCCATTTCCATGAGAGGAGTAGCCGTAACTGCCCAACAGCTTAAAACTTTAAAATTACCGGAAAAAATTCCCATTGTTACCGCCACAAAAGGCTTAGATCCTGATAGCACTCGCACGCCGTCTCAACTGTGGGAAACTGGGTTTCCTCAACACCCAATTGTTGTTTTATCGGGGCCAAATTTATCGGCTGAAATTGAACAAGGTTTACCCGCCGCCACGGTGGTAGCCAGTGAAAATTTAGAAGCGGCAAAGATTGTCCAAATGGTGTTTGCTTCTAATCGATTTCGGGTGTATACCAGTTCCGATCCCATGGGAACAGAATTAGGAGGAACCTTAAAAAATGTAATTGCGATCGCGGCGGGAGTTTGTGATGGATTAAAGTTAGGAACGAATGCTAAATCCGCATTACTAACTCGTGCTTTAACCGAAATTATTAGAATTGGAACCCATTTAGGGGGAAAAACAGAAACGTTTTTTGGGTTATCCGGTTTAGGCGATATGTTAACCACTTGTAATAGTGCTTTAAGCCGTAATTATCGCGTCGGCTATGGATTAGCTGAAGGTAAATCTTTAGAACAAGTTTTAACTGAATTAGGAAGTACCGCAGAAGGAGTCAATACTACTAATGTTTTAATTGAAATTGCCCATCGAGAACGGATTCCTGTGCCGATTTCCTGGCAAGTTTATCAGCTTTTAAATCATCAAATCACCCCTCAAAAAGCGGTTGAAGCTTTAATGGAACGGGATTTAAAACCGGAATTTTATGATCGCTAGAAAATTAGGAAGCGGAATTGAGTAAACAGTCAAGATTGAAGAGCCGGAATTTCCAAAATAAACTCGGTTCCTTTCCCCACTTCCGAATGAAATTTAAAGGTTCCCCCGTGTTTTTCAACTACAATTTGATAGGCAATACTCAGACCTAATCCGGTTCCTGAACCGACGGGTTTTGTTGTAAAAAAGGGATCAACAATTTGGGGACGAATTTCTTTTGGAATTCCGATGCCATTATCTTGAATCCGAATTCTAATCGCCTGCGTTAAACTTTGATGAGGATTAGAAGAGACACAGGTTTCCGTTTTAATCCAAATTTTCGGTTCCAGAAAAGGATGTTGTTTTTGGTGTTGGGCGATCGCATCAATGGCATTATTTAATAAATTCATAAACACCTGATTTAAGTGACTAGGATAACAAATAATCGGCGGTATTTTCCCATATAATTTAATCACTTGAATCGGATGTTTGGGGTTTTGATTTAGACGACTTTGCAAAATCAATAAAGTATTATCAATTCCTTCATGAATATTAGCTAATTTTTTCTCCGATTCATCCAACCGGGAAAAGTTTCTCAAAGATTGAATAATATTGCTAATTCGTTCGGTTCCCTGTTCCATCGACTTCAAAACTTGAGGTAAATCATCCATAATATACTCAACCTCCATCTCTTTCAGTTTCGTCTTAATTTCCGGTTGAGGCTGAGGATAAACTTTTTGATACAGATGAACCACCTCTAACAAATTGTGAGTATATTCAGCCACATAATCCAGATTTCCCCGAATAAACGTGACCGGATTATTAATTTCATGGGCAATTCCCGCCACAAACTGAACTAAACTCAACATTTTTTCATGCTGAACTAATTGAACTTGAGCCTGTTGTAAATTCGATAACGCTTGACTTAACTGTTGATTGGTTTTTAACAACGCTTGATTCAAATTTTGAATTCTTAATCCTGATCGAACTCGCGCTAAAATTTCATCAATTTCAATGGGTTTAGAAATAAAATCATCAGCCCCTGAATCTAACCCCGTAATGCGATCTATACTATTTTCTTTAGCCGTCAATAAAATAAAAAAGGCAGAACTCAGATCCGGATCAGCTTTCAACGTTTTGCACACTTCTAACCCATCAACTTTAGGCATCATCCAATCACAAATGACTAAATTCGGATGGTATTTCTGAGCTAAACCCAGGGCGATTTCTCCATCCTCAGCCGTATACACTTGATGTCCTTGTTCTTCTAGGGCGTGTTGCAGAATCAATTGCGTAGTAATATCATCATCTGCGACCAAAATCTGTGCCATAAATCAGAAGTAAAAATGGGATAGAGCGTTTCAATTGATTTCGGTAAGAAAGAAAGGCAATCTCAGACGTTTAACCAGGAATAACTTTAGGAAAGATGGGTTTGGATAAAGGCGATCGCCTCTGTTAATTGGGCTTCCATTGTATTAACTAATTCCTGGCAACCTTCTAAGGTCTTTTGACGGGCTTTTTGTTCTAAATTAGACGCTAAAGCCGGAAAATTTCGCATTCCTACATTTCCACTCGAACCTTTTAAACGATGGGCACAAGTCACCAAGGTTTCATAATCTTCGATGAGGAGGGCTTCTCGAATCATTTTTAAATCAATTTTGGCATTATCAATAAACAGTTGTAAAAGTTTTTGTTGAAACTCTAGTTTACCCCGTGAAATAGTTTGTAATCGTTTTAAATCAAAAGGAATTAAACTTTGATCTTCAGTTTGATTATTCTCAGACACCAAGGGTTGCTCTTCAGGGGGTTGAGCTACAACTACTTGAGATTTAGGAAGTTGGGGTGGGGTTACTTCTGTCCAAACCCATTGCTTTTGAGTGCTCCAATGGCGCAATACCGCCTCTAATTCCTCCTGTTCAACGGGTTTGCTAATATAGTCATCCATACCCACCGCTAAACATTTCTGGCGGTCAACGGGTAAGGCATGGGCCGTTAACGCAATCACAATCGTATGTTGATTCGGTGTTTCTCGTTCTCGGCGTCGGAGTTCTTGAGTTGTGGCATAGCCATCTAAGATTGGCATTTGACAGTCCATAAAAACGACATCATAATGAGTCGATTCTAAGCGTTTTAAAGCTTGTTCGCCATTATCTGCAACATCCGCTTCACACCCTAACAAACTTAACTGATTCAAAATCACTTGTTGATTAATCGGATGATCTTCAACTAATAAAATTTTAAGATTAAATTGGGGTGTTGAAACTAAAGATGACTCCTCTGGGGAAGGTTGAGATCGACGTTCTTCTAACAGACAAGCAATTTCCGTAGCCAGCGCCGTTAATAAGGCATCAAATAATCGAGAAGCCCGCAAAGGTTTCATCACATAACTAGAGAAACCCCACTCTAATAATTCCTCCGTCTCAGCCAATTGATTCATCGAAGTCATTAAAATTAACTTAGTCGTCAACAAACGGGGGTCATTTTGAATCACTTCTATAAACCGTTCTCCTCGACTCAGAATTAACTGTTGATCAAACACAGCAAAATCATAGGGTTGACGACATCGTGCCGCCGACCGTAACCGTACTAATGCTTGATCAGGATGGTAGGCTTCATCAGCTTGCATTCCCCAGGAACAGGCGAAGGTTCGCACGGATTGACACACCGTTGCACTGGGGTCTACAACTAATAATTTTAAATGGGAAAGGGTTTTAGGTAAATCCGATTTTTCTCGAATAACTGGGGGTTTAAATTGAACGGTAAACCAGAAGGTTGAGCCTTGTCCGGGTTGACTTTCTACTCCAATTTCACCTCCCATTAAAGTTACTAATTGTTTACAAATCACTAAACCTAAACCCGTCCCTCCAAATTGTCGCGTTGTCGAAGCATCGACTTGAGAAAAGGCTTCAAATAATCTCTTATGACCTTCTGGGGGAATGCCAATTCCGGTATCTTTGACGCTAAAGTACAATTTGATTTTATCATCAGAAGCTGGTATTTCTTTGACTTGTAAAACCACTTCTCCTTCAGAGGTAAATTTGAGGGCATTTCCGATTAAATTCAGTAACACTTGTTTTAAACGGCTGGGATCTCCGCAGAGGTGGCGACAGACATCGGGTTCAATTAAAACCGCTAATTCTAAGCTTTTTTCTTCTGCTTGGGTTGCTAATAAATCTAAGATTGTTTCTATACAGTCTTCTAAATTAAAGTCTAATTCTTCTAAAACCATTTCATTGGCTTCTAATTTAGAAAAATCTAAAATATCGTTAATAATAGTTAACAGATGATTAGCACTGGTACGAATAGCCCGGACAAAATCTTTTTGTTTTGGGCTTAGATCGCTTTTCATTAACAATCCTGCCATCCCCATTACCCCATTCATAGGCGTGCGAATTTCATGGCTCATATTCGCAATAAATTGAGATTTCAGACGAACGGTTTCTAAAGCAGATTCTCTGCCTTTAACTAACTCATCAATGGGGTAAGTGGAAATAAAAATCCCGCCAATTTCGGTTTCATTAATATGCCAAGGATGAATCGCCCAACGCACATATCCTTCTGTTCCATCGGGATAGTTCATTTTATCTTCTGGACAAGATAGCACTTCTCCGGCAAAGGCTCGATGATAAATATTTAACCAATAGTCTGATAAATTGGGAAAAATATTGAGATGGCTTAAGCCAATTAAAGATTCTTCCGATAAATGATAATCTTTTAACCATTGTTGACTATGGGCAATATACCTAAATTCCCGATCTAACATGGCAACAGCAAAGGGTGCATCGGTGATAATTTGCTGCATTTGTTTGCGTTCTGTGAGTAAGGAATTGGCATATAAACGTTTATGGGTAACATCCCGTTGTACCGAAACAAAATGGGTAATTTCTTGCTCGGAATTAGTCACCGGAGAAATACTCATTTCTACCCAATATTTTGACCCATCTTTGTGATAGTTAATCAGTTCTGTTTGTACCGGTTTTAATTTCTTTAAACTTGCCCGAATTTGAGCCAATTGATCGAGATCGGTTTCTGGCCCTTGTAAACAGCGTGGACTCTGACCAATCATTTCTTCGGCACTATATCCGGTTAAACGGGTGAAGGCTTCATTAACATAAATAATTTTAGGCCCTGGTCGGGTCAAAGGGTCAGCTTCTGTGATCACAATGGCATCATTAGCCCGATTAACCGCCGATTCAAATAACCTCAGTTTTTCTTCAATGCGTTTGCGGTCGGTAATATCGGTGGAAATACTACATAATCCATCGGGAGTTCCATCGCTTCCTAATAAAGGAAATTTAATCGATAAAAAGGTACGATATTGATGAACACAGGGAATTTTTTCTTCTAATTTAACGGCTTTTCCTTCCGTTAAAACCTGTTGTTCAATCAAGTTTAACTGTTGGGCTGCTTCCGGGGTAAATACATCAAAATTAGTTTGGTTTAAAACTTGACTACTGCAACAGTTAAATAAGGTTTCAAATTTGCGATTAACGAGGGTAAAACGTCCTTGATTATCTTTGGCATAAATCACGGTTGGGGTATTTTCTAAAATTAATTGTAACTGCGTTTGACTGTGGCGTAATGCCATTTCAATTTGATGATATTCCCGGACGACAACTTGTAATTGTTCAATGGTCTTTTGTAACTCACTTGTGCGTTCATCGACCCGTTTTTCCAATGTTGATTTTTCCTGTTCTAGGGCGATTTGAGCTTGCTTTTGTGCTGTAATATCATACATAGCAACAACAGCCCCTAACTTTTCTCCTTGGGGATTAAAAAAAGCCTGTCCATTGGCTAAAATAATTCGCGGTTGTTGGTTTTCTGGATGAATGACCATTTCGGCATTCTCAACAATTTCTCCTTGTAAAGCACGAAATAAAGGAATTTCATCCGCAGACATTAAGGTTTGTCCATCGGATTGATATAAACTATAATATTCTGCCCAATTTTCCCGGTTTATATCGGTTTCTGTAAGTCCATGAAAATTTTGACTGGCTTGGTTAAAGAGAATCAGTTTTCCAGAGGTATCACAAACCACAATTCCTTCACACAACTGATCGAGTAAAGCACTGAGAAAGTCTTTTTCTTGTTGTAATTTATCTTTGGCATTTTGACGTTCTAAAAGCCAATGATTTAATTGTCGATTAATATCTTGTAATTCCAGAAAATCAGGAATTTTTAAAGCCAGGGGAAAAATTTTACACAACAAAACAAAATCATAGGTTGCCATTCCTAAGATAAAAACTTTAATCCCTAATAAAAATAGAGGGAAATTCTCAGTGATAGTTTGATGATCAATAATATTGAGAAGTCCGTTTAAAACCAGGAATGTCCCCAATAAAAAAAAAGTTCCTCGAAACGGTAAATTTTGGCGATTCCTAATTAAATTGATAACCAGAAGGGAAAGAATGACTTGAAAGACATTGAGCAAATGATCTGCCAACTTTAGCAGCCCTATGATTTCAGAATTCCCCCAGTAAAAAGTATCCATACATTAAAAATTTTTTTAAATTAAAATGATTTCAACTCAAAAAATAAGAATCTTTTAAAAAACAGCTTTTTTGCAACACTTAATGGATGAAAAAACCTACAGCTTATAGGTTTTTTATAACTTTGTCTGTGATTCTATCTTTACTAATATGAAAAAATATTGATTAAAAGTACATCTGTCTTAAGAAGGAAATTATTAAGATCAAACTCAACGCCATCGAAAATTTATTGTTACTTACTGCCTGATAAAATCTTTAAAATTTATATTTTTGTCAAATTTAATTGTGATATCAAAGACACAAATTAGCAAACAAGGATAAGGGGTGACAATATCCACTTTAGTTTATTACTCCTGAACACGCCCATATAGGGTTCAAAGGGAACAGGGAACACTTCGACAAGCGAGCGTGCTTCGCAGAAGTGAAAGGGTTTCAGTCTTTGACAGGTCTAAATCCAGCCAACTCATCCCCTATTCCCCTGTCCCC
>NZ_JADEWU010000085.1:0-23174 GCF_015207485.1 Planktothrix mougeotii LEGE 06226 | reverse complement strand
AAATTGAACTACTTTTATCCGGTTTAGTCATTCCTGAAAATGGATTTTTAAAGGTTAAAAATCCCCTTTATAAACTGATCTTTAATTTAGAGTGGGTGAATCAACAATTCAGCAGCCTACGCCCCTATTCCCAATCCCTAGAAGCCTGGGTTGCCCAACAAAAACAAGATGATTCTCGTTTGTTACGGGGACAAGCTTTGATTGAGGCTCAAAATTGGGCAAAAGATAAAAGTTTAAGCGATTTAGATTATCAATTTTTAAGCAAAAGTGAAGCTTTAGATCGACAAGAAACACAAAAAACTTTAGAAGCACAACGGGCAAAAGCAGTTGAAGCCAAAATAGCTGAGGAACGCAAAACTGCTAAACTACAACGGGTTTTACTCAGTGTTGTTAGTTTGGGGTTAATCACCGTTACTCTCTTAGCAGTTGTGGTTTTAATTCAATTTAATAGGGCTAGTAATAACGAAAAAATAGCGAGATTGAATGAAATTAAAGCTTTACTTTCTTCTGCGGAAGGAAAATTTGCTTCCGATCATCAATTAGATGCTTTAATCGATGGAATTAAAGCCAAAAAATATCTCAAAAAAACTCCAAAAGTTGATCCTCTATTTACTGCTAAAGTTGAACAATCTTTGAGACAAGTGGTCTATGGTACGAATGAATTTAACCGTTTAATTGGACATCGCGGCGGGGTATTAACCGTTGATATTAGTTTTGATGGTCAACTGATTGCCACCGGAAGTAACGATAAAACCGTCAAACTGTGGAAACGAGATGGAACTTTACTGAAAACCTTAAAAAATGACGCCACTGTACATCGGGTGGCTTTCAGTCCCGATAGCAATCTAGTGGTCGCCGCCACTTTAAACGGCCAGGTGAACCTCTGGCAATTAGATGGAACCCTCATCAGACAAATTAAAGCCCATTCAGCACCCGTTTGGGGCATTGCTTTCAGTCGTCAGGGGGATGTGATTGCTTCAGCCAGTGGCGATGGGACGGTTAAGTTGTGGTCGGTCAATTCCTTCCAACTCCTGCACACCTTCAAAACTAACCAGCAGGCCGTTTGGAATGTGGCGTTTAATCAGGATGGTCAAACCCTGGTGAGTACGGGATGGGATGGAACCCTGCAACTGTGGAGTCGAACCGGAAAATTACTCCATACCCTCACGGGTCATCAAGGAACCGTTTGGGATGTGGCCTTTTGTCCCCAGACTAATCTGTTTGTCTCCGTAAGTTCTGATTACACCGCTAAACTGTGGAATTTTGATGGCACCTTAATTAAAACTCTTGTGGGAAATAATGTGCTTCTGGGGGTAGATTGTAGCGAAAACGGTCAATATATTGTTACCAGTGGTAAGGATAATGTGGTTCAACTGTGGAAATCCGACGGGACTTTTATTCGTACCTTGAGAAAACATCAAGCGGTAATTCGAGATGTGGCCCTCAGTGGCGATGGGTTGATGGCAGCTTCTGCCAGTGATGATGGTATCGTCAAACTCTGGCAACGCAATCTTTATTTATTAAAGCCTCTTCATGGACATCAAGATACCGTTTGGGATGTGCAGGCCAGTCCCAATAATCGTTGGCTTCTTTCAACCGCAGATGAGACTCTGCGATTTTGGTATCGGGATGGAACCTTAATTCAGGTTGTGCGTGAAATGATGCGGGGTGCGTCTTTTAGTCCCGATAGTCGTAAGATTGCTGGAGGCGGGACACCAGAGGTTAAGCTGTATGAAATTCAGGACAGTGACCCCCCGACCCTAAAACGATTGAGAACTTTTAAAGGCCATCAAGCCACTGTGATTTCAACGGTGTTTAGTCCCGATGGCAAAAGGGTTGTTTCTGGAGGGGATGATCACACCCTGAAATTTTGGGATCTTCAAGGGAAATTGTTGCATAGTGTGGATGCTCATACGGAAAGAATTTGGAAACTGGCCTTTAGTCCTGATGGTCAGATTCTGGCTTCTGCAAGTGAAGATGGAACGGTGAAGTTATGGACATCGGAGGGAAAAGCCGTTACCACCTTAAAAGGACATGAAGGGGCTGTTTGGGGTGTAGCGATCAGTCCTCTGGGAAATTTGATCGCATCGGTGAGTCTGGACGATACCCTGCGACTCTGGAACCGGGATGGAACTCCAGTCGCCACTATTCCGGGCCAAAGTCGAGGATTAACGCGAGTGGCCTTTAGTGGCGATGGACAATTTCTGGCGACTGGAGGCATTGATAATACGGTTAAGTTATGGAATTTAGCCGGGGAATTAATCATAACTTTACCCGGACATCAAGGGATTGTTGATAGTGTAGATTTTACGGCGGATCAAAATGCCGTGATTTCAGGAGGAGATGATAGCACTGTGATCTTATGGGATTTAAAAAAAATTCGTGGCCTCAACGAATTACAATATGCTTGTAATTGGGTGAAAGACTATCTAAAAACTTCTCCTGAAGTTGAAGAAAGTGATCGAAGCTTATGTGACTAAAAAAGCTTTATTTTAATAATAATCATTTTTAATTATGAAAATCATTGATTGTTTTAAACCCGCTATTTCTGTGATTAATCAACTTAAATACCCTCAAAAATTTGTCCTGATTAGCTGCATTTTTATCATTCCTTTGAGTTTGATGATGTATCTGTTAATTTCTGAAGTCCAGACTCGGATTGATTTTGCAACTCAGGAACAGTTAGGGACTCTCTATCTTCGTCCTCTGCGTCAACTCTATCCCAAAATCTATCAAGCTCAATTATTAATGGCTAACCCGAATTTTAGCCGAGAAGACCAATCTCAATTACAACAACTGAAAAGGGAGATTACAGACCAGATTGAAATTTTAGAAAACCTTGATAGTAAAATTGGCAATCAATTATTAACAACAGATTTATTTAAACAATTTAAAGAAAGTTGGCGCACCTTAGAAGAAAATCAAAAACTGTGGAGTTTACAAACTCAAAAAGTCTATTCTTCTCTGATTTTAGAACAAATTAATCAACTTCGATTTCAAGTGGGAGATCAATCGAATTTAATTCTTGATCCTGATTTAGATACTTATTATTTAATGGATACTACGCTATTAAAATTGCCTGAAATTCATAAAATTTTAGTTGATATTTTATTAATCAGCCAAGATATTAGTCAACGAAATCAACAAGAGTTAACTCAAAAAGAATATTGGACAATTACAACTCTTTCAGGATTGTTAAATAATTATAATGAAAAGCTGAAGCGTTCCCTAGAGGTTTCTTTTAATCATAATCCGGCGGGAAATCTGCAACCAAAATTGGGAGACAAATTAAATTTACTCACCGATAATATTCAAACTTTGAATAATGGACTGAGTAATATGATCAGAACCGGAGATACGACTCATATACAACAGTATGCCCAAAATGCTGAATTGAATATAGAAGAAAGTTTGAAATTGTGGGATCTGACCATTGATGAATTAGATTTTTTATTACAGCTTCGGATTCAGGGTTTTATGGATCGACAAATCTTTTTATCGATCTTGGTTTTAATCACCTTATTAATCGTGATTTATTTATTTATTGGATTTTACCAATCCGTGATGCAAACGGTCAATAGTTTGAGTATTGCGTCTCAAAAAATGATTGCGGGGGAAATGAATGAAACTCTACATCTGGATAATCAAGATGAATTAGCAGATGTAGCTCAATCCTTTAATAATCTGGCTGTGGCTTTAGTGAAAGCCAATCAGGAAATTACTTCTCTTAATCAACAGTTAACCTCAGAAAATATTCGCATGAGTGCTGAATTACAAGTGACTCGTCAACTGCAAAAAATGATTTTACCCAATGAACGAGAATTATCAGAAATTGTCCATTTAGATATTGCGGGTTATATGGAACCAGCAGACGAAGTGGGGGGAGATTATTATGATGTTTTATATAATAATGGTATGGTTAAAATTGGGATTGGAGATGTTACCGGACATGGGTTAGAATCGGGGGTTTTAATGTTAATGGTACAAACGGCAGTTAGAACGTTAATTGCTAACGATGAAACTGATCCGATTCAGTTTTTAAATACCTTAAATCGTGTGATTTATGATAATGTTCAACGGATGAAATCGGATAAAAATTTAACCTTTTCTTTAATTGATTATTATAATGGATTCCTCAGCATTTGTGGTCAACATGAGGAAATGATTGTTGTGCGATCGCAACGACAACCGGAGGCTGAATCTCATGCCATTATCGAAAGAATTGATACAATGGATTTAGGATTTCCCATCGGTTTAGAAGCCGATATTACTGATTTTATTGGTTCTATCAATATTAAATTAAATTCAGGGGATGGTGTTGTTTTATATACCGATGGAATTACGGAAGCTGAAAATCATCAAGGGAAATTTTATTCCTTAGAAAAACTGTGTGAAATTGTCAAACAAAATTGGCATTTAACCGCCTCAGAAATTCGCAAAGCGGTGATTAATGACGTGCGATCGCACATTGGAAAACATAAAGTTTATGATGATATTACCTTAATCGTTCTGAAGCAGAAATAGCTAGATTTATAACGGATAATTCTGTTGTAAAAAGGCTTCCGCAGACGCGCGATCGCATACTTCCCCATCTAATGTCATTGTTAATAAGTCATCTAACATTTGTTTAAATTGACGGCCTGGTTTATATCCCATTGATTTTAAATCATTCCCATTTAAAGCAGGTTTAATCTCTCGTAATTGTGTTAAATAGTTCCAAATGCGTCGTCTAATTTGTCGATCTGAGTGAATGGCGATTAAAATTAACATGGGTAAACTATAAGGTTTAAATAACCAGAAAACCTGACTATTTTTTTCGGCTTGAGAAAAGGTTTCCAGAATTTGATCTTTAGCCGATTCTAAAGTTTTTAACCGTTCAATACTTTCAATCTGTAATTGAAGAGTTTGAGCTACTTTTTCTCGATATTGAGGTGATAAATAGGCAATTAATACTTCTAAGCGCACTTCCCAATGGGTTAAGGTTCGTTGTGGATCAAACCGTTGTAAACAGCGATCCACAGACCGAACTTGTCGCCATAACTGCGGTGTCAACTCTAACTTAGGATGAATACATCGTAAAGCTTTTAACTCTCCTAAAAGTTGCAAAGATCGCTTCCAATAGGGAGACTGTAAAATATATCTTAACTCACTTTTTAAACGGGTTTCTAACGCCGGAACTCGACGATTTTGATCAAAAGATTTATTACTTTCTTCCCGTTGTTTTTCATAAATTCCACTACCAATCGCATAACGAATATATTCTTTAGTTTGAGTTTCAATTTCAAACCCTAAACGCACCGCAAATCGCACCGCACGATAAATTCGAGTCGGATCTTCAATAAAACTATTAGAGTGTAAAACTCTAATTTTTCGTTGTTCTAAATCTAAAACTCCCCCAAAAAAGTCTAACAATTCTCCAACCAGGGGAGGCGTTAACCGCAAAGCTAAGGCATTAATGGTGAAATCTCTTCGATATAAATCTTGACGAATTGAACTCGCTTCTACCTCTGGATTTGCCGCCGGATAGGGATAAAATTCGGTTCTAGCAGTGGCAATATCAATCCAAAGAGAATCTAAAATCGGATCATTATGCCATAATAAAGCAGCCGTTTGAAATTGTCCATGAACGTCTAATCGCGCCGCAGGATAATGTTTTTGTAAATCCGTCGCTAATTCCCAAGCCGTGGAAACAGAAGATAAAGGATCTCCATCAGCATTCGTATTTCCATAACATCCATCGACGACAATATCAATATCACTTAATATTACTGTTTTTTCTGGTTCTGCTAAGAGTAAATCTCGAACCGCACCTCCAACTAAATAAACTTGCCATCCCCGTTTCTGAGCTAAAAAAGAAAGGCGATTTAATAAGGTTAATAGTGGCGTTGCTAATCGTTCTTGTAATAATTCATCTAAGGTGGAACAACTCACCCCCGGAATACACCCTTTTAAGGGGGATTTTTGCGGACGTTGTTGTTGATGAAGTAACCTTAAAACATCGGTTCGGGTAACAATTCCGACTAAATTTCCTTGATCTAAAACAGGCAACCGTCCAATATCATACGTTACCATTAAATATTCGATTTCGGGTAAGGTTGTATCGGGGGTAATGGTTTTTAATTGCGGGGTCATATATCCCTTAACGGGTGCATGACTAAAGCCATGATGTAAGGCAATATCTAAATCTCGACGGGAAATAATTCCCACTAATTGATCTTGTTCGTCAACAACTGATAGACCCGAATGACCATAGCGTAATAAAATTCGATGGGTTTCTTCAACAGACGTGTCAGGACGGATAGTTCTCACCGGAGAAGACATTAATTCTTTTGCTGTTGGCGGGTGAGGAATTTGTGCTTTTAATTGTTCAACTAATTGATTTAAAATTTGGGAAAAATTACCTTCTTTTAAGCTAACTGAAGCCGCACGGGTATGTCCGCCACCGCCATAAGGTTTAAACAGTTCATTGAGATTTGTTTTTTCAATTCGAGACCGTCCAATAATACTTAATCGATCCCCTTCTCCTTTCCCATATTGATGTGCTAAGAGTAAGGCATCGCTTTCCGTTAAATCGATTAATTCCGACGCAACACTCGATAAACCGGGTACATATTCATCGGTTTTTAATAATACCCAAGCAACGGTATATCCTCGAATGGTTGATTTTTTTAGCTGGTCTAATGCCAAGGTTAATAAATCTTGTAATTTAGGCGGTAAACCCGGTTCTACATATTCTGAAATCACAGGTAAACTAGCACCTTGCTGCATTAACCACGCTAACGCCATGGCATCTCTCGCAGTGGAATGGGGGAAGGTTAAAGATCCTGTATCTAAATGAATTCCTAACGCCATCACCGTTGCTTCTGCTGTGTTTAAAACCAACGGTTGAGCAGAATTTTGAGCGAAGATTTGTAATTGTTCAACAATTAAAGTTGTGGTGGCACCTACGGCTTCAATATAGGTTTCTGTAGCGGGAATATCGGATTTTATATCGGGATGATGATCATAAATTCTAATGGTTGATAAATGGGCTAATTTAAACCATTCTGCACTTTTTCCCAAGCGATCGCAACTTTGGGTATCAACCACAGTAATTGAATGAATTTTATTGGGATTAACAGATCGACGTTCAATTAATGGAAATTCATCTCGATAAAACGCTAAAAAATCTCTGACCGCCGGATGACTTCCCCCGGACAATACTATTCGACTTCCGGGGTAAATTCGAGTCAGTCCCACCGCCGCACCCAAGGCATCAAAATCAACAGTTGTATGGCATAAAATTAAGTGCATAAAATTAAAATATGTGGAACAGGCATCTTGCCTGTTAATTAAATTAACTCTTTCATTAATTTTACCATAAAAAATCCATCCATATTCTGTCTATGGGGCCAGATTTTAATCCAGCCTTCCGGTTCAGGAGAAAGGATAAAATTCCCAGGAGGCGGTAGAATTTTCCAGTTAGAATGTTGACTTAAAAAGGTTTGAATTAAGGTTTCATTTTCTTGGGGATGAAGAGTACAAGTAGAATAAACTAAACAGCCTCCCGGTTTAACCCAGGTTTGGGTAATTTCTAATAGTTCGGCTTGCAGTTGAGACAACTCTTGAATATTTTTAGGATCATGTCGCCAGCGTCCATCAGCCCGCCGATGTAACGTTCCTAAACCCGAACAAGGTGCATCTAATAATAGCCGATCCGCAACCTCAAAATAACCTTTTAACTCCCGAATATCTCCCTGTTGAGGATAAATAGAATTCAGTTGTAATCGGGTTAAATTTTGCTGAACTTTTTTTAATCGAGATTTAATCGAATCAAAGGCTAAAATCTTACCTTGATCTTGCATTAATTCAGCAATATGAGTTGTTTTTCCGCCCGGTGCGGCACAAGCATCAATAATCACTTCTCCAGGTTGCGGATCTAATAAATAACTTACCCATTGAGCACTACTATCTTGAATTGACCACCACCCTTGATCATAACCCGGTAAATTTTGAATTGAGCCTATACTTCCCGTTAATCTTAATCCTAGAGGAAGTCCAGAAATTCGATTAACAGAAATTCCCCTTTCTTGAAATTCAGATTCTACTATTTCTAAGGTTGTTTTTAAGGGATTAATTCTTAAATCAATTGTAGGAGATTGATTAAACCAATGACAAAGCTGTTCTGTTTCTTCTAATCCTAAAGTATCTAACCAAAATTGAATCAGCCAGTCAGGAAAACTATAGAGAATTCCTAATTTTTCGATGGGATTTTGGGGTAACTCAAAACAGGTAAAAATAGAATCAGGTGTTTCTAAAAGACAATTTTCCTGTTCTCGAATATAATGTCTTAATATCCCATTCACAAAACCGCTAAAGTGCGTTAAGCCATTTTGTTTAACTAATTCCACACTGGTATCTACCGCAGCCGAATTGGGAATCTGATTGAGATAGCAAATTTGATAAAAACCAAGATGTAGTATAGTACGAATATCCGGGTGCTGTTGATGGGATTTTTTAGAAGCTAAGTAATCGATTAAGGTATCGAGCGATCGCCTTCTACGAACACAGCCATAGACTAATTCGGTGGTTAAGCGTCGGTTAATATCCGATAAATCAGATTGACGAAGCCATTGATCTAAAACCACATCAGCCAGCCCACCCCGTCGGTTAATGTCTCGGAGAGCTAAAAATGCAACTTGGCGCGGATTATTATTCACAGTTATTTTAACACTCAATTCAACTTAATTGGACAATAATTTATCCCAGATAGATTGTATTGAACTCATAGCTGAAACCCCAAATAAACCATGACTACAACTGACTCAAGACTATCAGAAATTGGTGCATTTATTCAAACCAACCTCAAGAAATTTTCTTCAAATTTAGCTCCAACTAAAGCTCAAACTTATGACGATTGGCGAAAGCATTTTATCCACCAACGTTTGAGTTTAGGCTTTACCTTAGCTCTGATTTCCTATTTTACCTTTACTATCTCAGAAGTTAACAATTTTTTCTTCAATCGGGATTATTTTCATCCCTCTTGGTTAGCTACACAAGTTATCGTTGAGTCGGGTTTAATTCTCGGTTTAGTCATTCTGCGAACTCCCCTCGGAATTAAATATCCGGGACGGATGTTTCTTTTATTTTCTTGGCTGGTAACAATTACCCCTCAAATTCGAGAAACTTTAGGGGGAATGGCCCGTGCTTCTATTATTGAATGGCCGTTAATGTTTTTTTCTCAAGCTACATTAATTCCCGTTTATTGGCCATTACATTTAATTTCTCAATTAGGGGTTTTTATCTATTATCAAGGAAGTCAAATTTTATTTAATTTAAAAGTTGTTCTTCCCGCCGATTGGATGACGGCTAATTTCTTATTTCTTTATCTATTTTGGATTTGTTTAATTTGCAATCTTTCAGTGTATTTATATGATCGGTTAGCTCGTTCGGAATTTAAGTCTCGTCAAGCCTTAGAAAAAGCTTATGATCAAGTTAAAGAAGAACAGGAACGCTCCGAAAGTTTACTCTTAAATATTTTACCCCATTCCATTGCCCAGCGGCTAAAACTACAACCCAGTACCATTGCGGATAGTTTTACCGATGCAGGGGTTTTATTTGGCGATATTGTGGGTTTTACGGAACTTTCAGGACAGTTTAATCCGGCTGAATTAGTTAATTTACTCAATCAAATCTTTTCGGAATTTGATCATTTAGCTGAATTACATGGGTTAGAAAAAATTAAAACTATCGGGGATTCTTATATGGTGGTTTCCGGTTTACCCATTCCCCATGATGATTATGCAGAAGCGATCGCAGATATGGCTTTAGATATGCAACGAACCCTGAAAGAATTTAATGTTAAAACTCAACACAACTTTCATATTAGAATTGGAATTGCGACAGGCCCAGTTGTTGCGGGAGTGATTGGAATTAAGAAATTTATTTATGATTTATGGGGTGATACCGTTAATATTGCGAGTCGGATGGAATCCCATGGCCTTGCTGATGAAATTCAAGTCACAGAAGCAACCTATTTAGCCTTAAAACACAGATATTCATTTGAAAAACGAGGATTAATTGAGGTGAAAGGAAAAGGAGAAATGACCACCTATTTATTAAAGGGAAAACAGACTCAAGGGGTTCAGGTTAGCATTCATTAACCCTTGAATCTATAAACCTATCAAGATCAGACACTCAGGATTAGGATTAGAATTTCCGAAAAACAGGTCTTGACGGTTGTGGTTATTCTTAGAGACAATCAGAATTAAGACTATTAATCTGGTTAGAATAGAATGGACTAAAATCTATGAAAGCAACCCTATTATCTTTAACTCTAATCCTGTCCTTGAGTATGGGTCAGATTGTTCAAGCTAAAACCCTAACAGAAAATGAACTTTTGGGTTTACAAGACTCACCAATGGTAAATGAAATAGCCCAAAATACTGCATCAATTAGCATTGGACAAGCCGCCGATCTAATCACAGAATGGTTAAATGCCAAATCGAGGATTTTTGCTCCTCCCTTTGACCTTCAGCTTGTTAGCCAATTAACCACAGGGACGTTATATAACGATACCTTAAAAGCGATTGATTTTTTAAGGAATAACGATGCTTTCTATCAATATGGAGTCCAGAAAGTTGAATCCGTTGAACGGTTTGCAGCATCAGGAAATAAAGCGACCATAGAAGTTAAAGTAACTGAGGATACAACCTTATACAAAAGGGGTCAAATTCTTGAAAGTAGCTTTAATACAAAATTAGTGCGTTATAATTTAGAAAATTGGGATGGAATTTGGAAAATAGCAAACTCTCAAGTTTTGAATTAAACACTCCTGAAAATAGCGATCGCTATTCATGAATTATGGTACAAGAACTGATTAATTTAAGAACCTGCATTGAAGAACAACGCTATGATGAAGCGTTAATAATTATTGAGGAATAAGAAGCCGAACGAATTATCAATAATTTTACAAATATAAAATTGATTTTACTCAAGTAAAATATTGATTAAAATCGGTATTATAGTTCTCAGCATTTGTTTTTATATTTTCCTAAAAAAATATTTACTTCATAGACAAGAAAAAATTAAGTTAAGAAAATATAAGTCTTATAGGTATTTCTAATTCCTATGATACCATAAAGAAAAGTTATTTTGGGAGATGATCATAAAATCAAGTCTTCTAAAGCTTTTGATTATCCATCAAAAAGGAGATTAAATTATGCCTAGCGGTCAACAAATCTCTAGTTATTCGCAAATTTATCGAGATATAAAAAAAACAATTCATTATCATCGTCAAGATACTTATTGGAGTTGTGTGATTTTCCTGATTATGCAATATTCTATTCCTGTATTGTCAGCATTTTTAACAGCTGTTATTGGCACAAAAATGTTTTCCGAAAATGTTGTTTTATATATGGGAATTTTACTGACAGTGTTAGGAACTTTTAACTCAATTTTAAAGCCTGCTGAAGGTTATGAATGGGCAGCTAGTTTTTCTAATAAGTTTGAAGAATTTGAGAATGATTTGAATCTATCAATGATAGAATTAGGAGCTAGAAGCGAAACAAAAGAATCTGATTATATTCAACTTTTAAGAACGACTAATCATAATTTAGCAAAATTGATTGATGAACGAAATCAACGACAAATCGCTTTCTTTAGATCTAGACCTACTGAAGTAGTTAATGAACTTCCTGTAATTGCTGGGGATACAGAGTAATTTTTTTCAAGGCAAAGGGTAAGCAATCTCGTCCAAAACAAATTTAATATCATTCGAGGAGTTGATCAAACCTTAATCGACTTACCCGGAGGAATGGCTTGGAAAGAAGGACATTAAATCTCTCGTGAAAAAACCGGGTTTCTCATTGTTATTTCGGTAAAAACAACAAAATTCCTGTTAAGAAACCCGGTTTCTGTTTTCGGTGATTTACAGTTTATTAATCATCGGCATAAATATAACGGCACAGATCTTGGGGATCAGGTTCAGGGCTACTTTGGGCAAATTCAACTGCATCATCAATAGTCGCTTGAACTTGTTGATCAATTGCTTTTAATTCCTCCTGGGTTGCTAAATTGTATTCCGTTAAATGAGCCGCAAATTTTTTAATCGGATCACGAGCAAACCAAAATTCCTTCTCATCTTTATCCCTTAATTCATCAGGATCAGCCAAAGAATGCCCCCGGAAACGATAGGTTAACGCTTCCACTAAGGTTGGGCCTTCCCCAGCACGAGCGCGAGCAACGGCCTTTTTAGCCACTTCTCGAACCGCCAAAACATCCATCCCATCGACTTCATAACCCGGCATTCCAAACGCAGGGCCTTTTTTGTAGATTTCGGGGTCAGAAGTTGCCCGCTCATGGGCCATCCCGATCGCCCATTTATTATTTTCGACCACATAAATAATTGGCAATTTCCATAATGTTGCCATATTCAAACATTCAAAGAATTGACCGTTATTACAAGCACCATCCCCAAAGAAACACATCGTTACTTGATCCGCATTGGGATCATTCATGGCTTCCCGACGGTATTTACTTTGAAAAGCAGCCCCCATAGCCACCGGAATTCCTTCAGCGACAAAGGCAAACCCCCCTAATAAATTATGTTCAGAGGAGAATAAGTGCATCGAGCCACCCCGACCCTTAGAACAGCCTGTAGCCTTGCCAAATAATTCCGCCATGACTTGACGAGGGGGAACCCCAGCACTCAACGCATGAACGTGATCCCGATAGGTACTACAAACATAATCTTCATTTCGGCGACCGGCGCGGATCATCCCCGTCGCAACGGCTTCTTGACCGTTGTACAGGTGGACAAAACCGAACATTTTGCCCCGATAATACATCTCAGCGCATTTATCTTCAAATAACCGCCCCAAAACCATATCCTCATACAGCATTAACCCTTCATCACGGGTTACAGCCGTTGCATCCGCCTTAAACGTCGGTAACGTGCGTTCCTGTACCATTGTTTCCAATCACCTTGACCAATTTGAATTTATATTTTACCAGGGGTGTTTCATCTTCAAGTTAAAAAGACTAAAAAAAGAGGGCTGGGACTAGCCGTGCTTGCTGGCGCATCGCTATTTAATAAAATCAAAAGCGAGGGCGATATCACTACCTATCAGGATAGCAATTTTTTTGTCAAAAAACAATGCTAAATTCTTTTTTTCTGCTATACTTTTAAAACATGAAACCCCTCTGGGGGAAGGCGTGGTGGTACGCTTTCTCTTGCTCACCCACAGTCAATCGCTAACAGCCAACCATTCATGACATTTATATCTGTTCTCTACGCACTATTTTTATTAATTCTATTAATATTTTATTGGATTTTTCCTTGGAAGTTTTGGCGACTTTTTATCCTATTAATAGCGAGTCTAATTTTTTACAGTACATTACAAATTCAATATATTCCTTTACTGTTGCTATGGACAGTATTTAATTTTGGTTTAGCCTTAACCATTGTAGAACCCCAAGAATGGGAAATTCCTCACATTTCTTGGAATCGTCGTCGCTCTTTCTTATTAACCCTAGGCATTATCATTAATGTTTTAATTTTAGTTGGGTTTAAATATTTACCTTTTATTTTCAATATTGTAGGAACCGCGTGGAATCTTCCTGTGATTATTAATACCGGGAATTGGATTGATCAATATGTCATGGCTCCTTTAGGGTTAAGTTTTTTCTGCTTTGAACTCATCGCTTATTTAGTTGATGTTTATCGAGGCGCACCCGCATCTACTTCTCTCCTGGAATTTGCCGCTTATAAACTATTTTTTGCTAAATTAATTTCAGGGCCAATTACTCGTTATCATCATCTCAATACTCAATTTAGAACCCTAAAATTTCCGGTTCCTGAACAAATTGCTGATGGGCTATGGTTACTGGCTAGAGGTGCCATGAAGAAAGGGTTGTTAGCTGATAATTTAGGGATTTTAGTCGATCTCAGTTTTAGTAATTTACAACGAGCCGGAAGTGGAGATTTGTGGTTAGCCACCTTTGCTTATGGATTACAATTATATCTTGATTTTAGCGGTTATGTTGATTTAGCCAGAGGTACAGCATTACTCTTAGGATTGAGTTTACCGATTAACTTTGATGCCCCTTATTTTACTACCAGTATTGCTGATTTTTGGCGACGTTGGCATATAACATTAGGAGATTGGTTACGGAATTATTTATATTTTCCTTTAGGCGGTTCTAGGGTAGGATTATTTCGCACTTGTCTGAATTTAATCATCGTTATGTTAATCGCTGGAATTTGGCATGGTGCAGCTTGGGGATTTGTTGTTTGGGGAGGATTACATGGTTTAGCGTTAGTAATTCATCGCCTCACAGATGCAATATTTACGAAATTATCAATCACCTGGATTTGGAAGAGTTTACCCGGTGTTTTCATCGCTTGGTTAATCACTCAATTAATGGTATTTACCGCTTGGATTTTCTTTAGAATTCCCAATTTACAAGATTCTGGATGGGTCATTCATCATTTATGGGGTCATACGGCTGATGTACAGTTTGCTCATAAAGTTTATGTTGAAGCTTTAGGTTTAGAACGACATAATCTTGTCATTGTATTAGCTTCTGTTTTTGGATTAATGGCTTTCACAACGTTCTTAAACCGAGGGTTAAAATTAGAGTTAAATTGGACAGTTAAATTAGGCTTAGTTCCCCTTAGCTTTTTCGCAGTTTGGCTATTAGCACCTGAAGGGGGTTTACCTTACATTTATTTTGATTTTTAATAGTTATAAAAAGCAATAGGAAAGATTTTAACTGATTTCTACTGTTTTAAGTAAAGTCAAAAATGGCTGAATATCAATCCAAATATCTTCAGAAAAATTTCGAGGATAGGTGAAACGATGCAGATAGTATCCCGGTAAGGTTTCGCCAATATAATAATAGTAATCTAATTCTACTAAATTACTAATCCACCAATAGCAATGATAAACATAATTCGGCGAAAATAATTCAATCACTTTCGTTCCCGGTTGACAAAATACTAAATTCGTTAAACCACTCCCATGAGGTGCAATAATCAGTTCAGCTTGAGAAAATAAAGCCGCTTGTTCAACAACGGACATTGATTCTAATTGGACAGATTCAACTCCGAAGGGTTTTAAAATAGTTAATAACTCATCCTCATTCAAAACTCGACGGCTTTTAGCGGAATTTCGAGTAATATAAATTCGCTTAAAATTAGGTAAATTTGAAATCAAATCTGGAATCAAAAATTGTTGTTTTAAGAAATCGCACGTCCATTTTGGCATCCAAGCGACACAACCGGGAAAAGAAGGGACAATTAACTCTGTGGCTTGAACATGATGAAGGTTATGAATATTGATTTGTTGATTTTCGGGAATTCCTAATAACTCTAAAGTTTCCTGCTGAAAATGACAACGATTATCTACAATAAAATAATCAATATTATCCAGATTAATATTGCTTTTTCTCAATAATTCAATTCGCGGTAACACATCTAACATCCAGTGAAAATAAACAGAATTTGAAAGTCCTGCTAGAACAGCGACAGTTCCTTGAATCTGATGAATAGGAGGTAATTTTTGAACCGATAAAATGGAGTGATGTCTAGGATGTTTTTCAGGATGACCTGGACTTAATAAAGGAAATTCAGGGGAAAGATCGCCTAAAAAATGCTGTTCAGTTGTCAAAATTGCCGATTGAGTTTGATCAGAACTTAACCAAAACCTTCCTTGTAATAATTGAACCACAAAAGCAGAAGGAAGTTGAATCTTTTGACCAAATCTAAAACTAAAATGAATCGAATGATCAAGAGATTTAGGGGGTTTTAAATCAACAACCATTTCAGAATAAATTTGTTGATAATTAAGTTGATTTAAAGAATTAAGCTTGAGCCAATCTTTGGTTAATTCATCAAACTGAGTGGGTGGGTTAACAGCTTGAACTTCGGAAAGATTCAGATTAGGGTTCAGTTTTCCAGTCTGAAATAAATGGTTCAGTAAACTATCAACTAAAACTGTCATTGAGGATTCTTTTTCTAAAGCTTTTTTAAAATAAAATAGACCGTCTTCTGTTTGATAATTATAAACCAATAAAAATCCAAAATATCCTAAATATAAAGCAGATTCTGAATGTTCTTTTAAACTCTGTTTTAAATAGTAAATTGCTTCTTGAATTTCTCCAATATTAAATAAAGCTTGAGCTAAATTATAATAAGCTTCAATCAGATTAGGATTAAAATCAATTGCTTCTTTCAAATAGGTTATTGCCTTTTGAAACTGTTCTAATTTTAACCAGCATTTTCCCAGAGCTAAGTTATAATCTGCTTTATTCTTGTTCAGATCAATTTTACTATCAGTAACAGTTTTGGTTTTGAAAACAGATAAAGAACCTGACAAATTTGCAGCCCAATAACACTGAAGTGCTTCTACATAATCCTGTTTCTGATCATAAAATATATTCCCATAAGTTAAATAAACTTCAAAATTATTAGGAGCAATCTCTTGTGCTTTTTTAAGCAAAATTAATGCTGATTTGGGATCAAAATCCGATAAAATCTTACCTAGACAAAGGTATAAATCTATCTGTTCTTGCGAAGGTAAATATAATAATTTTAAAAGTTGAATAGCAAGGGGATTAATATTAGGAGTCAATAGAGTTTCGTTTGGAATTTTTTGAATTAAAGCCTGATAAAATTGAGGCTGTTGTTCCAGTGCTTGTTTAAGAGCATTAATTCCTGATTCTAATAATCCTTTGATAATTAAATTAATTCCTAAATCACTATAAGCAGGTGCATAATTGGGTTGAAGTTGAATTGACTTTTTAAACGCATCAATTGCCGATTCCCATTCTTGAATTTGAGTAAAACAAAGCCCTAATTGATAAAAACTTAAATAATCTGGGGAACGCTGAATCACTTCTTGATAACATTGAATCGCCTGCTCAAATTGTTCTAATTTTTGATAAAGAATCGCTTGATTAAGATAAGCAGAACAGTGATTCGGTTGCAATTCAATTCCTCTTTGCCAAACCTCAATTGCTGTTTCTAAATCGCCTTGAAGTGCAAGGGCTTGACCTAAATCATCATAAATTTCAATATCTGTCTCACACCAGTCTAAAATGGCCTCATAAATCTGTTGTGAAAATTGAGGATATTGAGAGGATAAATAATTTTCTGCGTGACCTTTTAAAAAATTAACAAATTCAGTAATTTCAGGGGCTTCTAAATCTAAATTAAATTGAGTAAAAGCCGAAAACCAAATTGTTTGAGCTTGAAAGGAATCTCCGTGTAATAACCAAGATAATCCTAAATACCAATAGTTAGAAATAACATCAGGAAACTCTAAAATACACTGTTCATAAATTGAGATGGCTTCTAAAAACTGTTGTTTGTTCAAAAAACGATTTCCTTGCGCTTGCAGGGAATTCATAGAACATAATAACTCCTCTTCCCCTCCCACAATTGGGGAAGGGACAAAGCTTTCCGTTGAGTCTGGATTTTCTGACATTGATTAACTTTTTTCTGGGTAATGTTAATTTGATTGTACTTCAGCTTCTAATATTTTTTGAATCCGATCATGAGTTTGTTCTAAATGTGCTAAGGTATAAGCATCCATTTTATCCTTTTGTCGCTTTAATGTTGTTTCTAACTGTTGATTTAACTGTTTAAGTTGATACCAAGCCAAGGTTTCCGCATCTTCAGGAACGGTAATTTTTCGTAACACCATCTCACTCAAAATTTCCAGATGTTCCCGTTGTAAAGAACGCCGAATACTCGAAATCTCAATATTGCCATTATTCGCTATAATTTCTGACCAAATTCCATTTTGAACTGTTTCAAATAATTCGGGTAAACTTAAAGCATTATTGGCTGTTGTTTTTAATTCTAAATCTCGCAGCCGGAAGAGCCGAGTTGAAGCAAATAATTCGTGTAAAATATAACGCTGAAACCAACTAATTCGGCGAGTAATGGGATAATCTAAGTAACTATTTTGATCAGGATTTGCCCAATCTGACCACCGTGCAGGGGCTAACTGATTTAAGAGATTGGGAGAAAACTTAAAGATTTTATCGGTAAAAACATAGGTTTGCAAAAGTTTTAAAGCATCCCGTTGTTTTTCAATTGAAATGGGTTCAAAAGGTAAACGATGATATCCTTCTCCTCCTCGGGTTCGATTAAAGGATTGTCCGCCAATATAAAGGGTTAAATTAATCGCTTGAGTGGAATAATAATCAAAAATTGTATCGAACATTTTCCGCATTTTATCATAGCCTTCTCCATCACGAGGAGTATAATTTTCTAACCGTTTCCACATCTCAACGGAATTATCTAATTGCCATTGAGAATATTTCAACATATCATTACTTAAATCTCTGGTATTGGTAGCCGGGTCAAGAAAAACCCCCCAGAAATCTTCATCGGTTGCATAGGCTAATTCCCGTTGAGTTGCACGTTTAGCAATGTCTTGTAATGCTTGCCATTCTCCTTCCGGTGTTGTGCTGCTAATAGGTTTATAACCATATTCAATTGCCCATTGATCATAAGGCCCTATTTGGGTAGGAAAATAATCTCCCTGGGGTGTTCCTTGAGGCGCTAAATTGACTGGAATATAATCCATAACTGAACTCACTAATCCTTTCGTTTGAGTAATTTCAGGATTATTTAATTCCTCTGGAGATAGGAGGGTACTGCCTTGAAAATTATGTCTTAATCCCAACGTATGCCCGACTTCATGGGAGATTAAAAGACGTAAATATTGCTGAATATAAGCTTCCATTTGGGGGCTATTAGGCCCAATATTTTCTAACAGGGATAAAGCTGTTGTACCAATCGTTAATTGTTCATTAGAAGCACTGCGAAAACAAAATTCTTCGGCAATATTAGCAGGAGATTGATGATTTTTTTCAGCTTGAGATTTCTTTGCCATCGAATAGGCATATAATCCAATTGGGCAAGGTTGATTAGCAGTTACCAATGATGAATTATTATCCTCATCTCCCTCAAACATCATAGCAGAATTTGAACCTAAAAAGACAGACACAGCCCCCTCTTGTAAACTTCTAAGGGCACTGCTTTCGATAATAATATCTGCATCTAAAATTTCCCCGGTAAACGGGTTAGTATGGGAGGGGCCATAACCATTAAAGGAAGACTTAAAGGAGGTAGACCAACGAATCGTATTATAACGCACATCTGCTGGATTCCAGGAAGCATTATCAGGCATTTGTTCGACTAGAATCGCATTTATAAATCCGGCTTGTTCAAAGGCTTTATTCCAAAATAAAATTCCCTCTCGAATTCCCTCTCGATATTCTAAAGGAACGGTATTTTCTATCCAAAAAGTAATGGGTTTAATCGGAGGAGAAAGTGGCGCAGTTGGGTCTTGTTTTTGTAAATTCCAGCGATTAATATAACGAACAATTGAAGATCTATCGGTGCGCCCAGATAAATCTTTATAGGTTGTTGTAAAATATCCCACTCGTTCATCCGCTAACCGAGGACGATAACTATTATTAACAGGAACAGCTAACAAACTATAACGAACTTTTAAATTAAAGGTACGATTATCGGGTAAAGAAGGAATTGATTGTACAGTCCCATATTGCCCCATAGAAAATCCAAATATAGACTCGATTTCCAGATTTTCAGGAAAGGATTGGATTTGAGAAATATAAGACTTACTGGGATCAATTGCATACTGATTCTTTAAAAATTCTGAAAATTCAATCATCAATCCAGGTAAATCACTTTGACTATTGAATAAATCACGGATTTCTATTAATATTGTTTTTCGTTCAGGATGAATACTTAAAATGGGCAGAGTTTGTAAAACCGATTCACTAAAAGAACGATTGATTGAACGAGTTTGGGGATCATTTTCTTCAGTCCGAAAATTAATATTAGGAACAACCACTTGAATTTTATTCTCTACAGACCGGAATTGGAACAGGAGATCCCTAAGATTTGTTCCGCTTACAATTCCTTCTTCTCCAATCCCTGATTCTAATGTAGCAAAAGATAGAAAATTTTGATTCAACTGTTCAGGTTTTAATTCAAGATAAACTTTACCCGATTCTTTATTCTGATAAATTGTAAATAACCCTTCTAATTTTTCACTTCCTTGAATCACTTGATCAAAGGGTTGTTGGGTCACTTGTTGAGCCACTAAATAGTCTTTTAAATCCGAGAGAGAAACCTCTTGAGCATTAACTTGAGACAATCCTACTGTTATGATTAAAAATGACATCAAGCCCAACAAAACAAAACGTTTTGCCTTTCTAAATTTGGTCATTATCCGCGCTATCCCTTTTGGCAATCTGGTTTTCATGTTCTTTAACCCTATACAGTTATCAGTAGGGGCGGGGTTCCCCCGCCCGTACTCAGTTATCAGTTAATAGAGGTGAATTGGCGTTACAAATTAAAGACTGATGACTGATTACTTGTACAGACGTACCATGTAGAGACGCGCCATGGCGCGTCTCTACTGGTTTCGGCCAAGAAATTTGTTGAAGTTCAACTAATTTTTGAGAAACAGCAACTGCACCATATTGATTTAAGTGACTGGGATCAGAAAAATAGTGATAAGTTTGTAACCATTCTCTGGATAAATCAATAAAAATTAGTCCTGTTTCTTCACTGATGGATTTCATCAGATCTTGGAATTTTTCCTCATAAGCTGTGCGAATCGAATCAAGATAATCTTGTGTCAGTGGCATATTAACAAACACGATATCAGAATTTTTAGATTGCACATATTCAATCAGATTTTTTAAAGCAGTGGTTTGTTTTCCCTCTAATTCAAACCCTTGATAATCTCCATCATAATAGCCTGAAACTTGAGAATGAGTTTGATAATAAACTTCAGGACTAAATTCAATAGATAGTGGTAAAAATCCATTGGCTTGAAACTCTGAGGTTTCTAAGTCTTGAGCATTTGAAGGTTCCGCTTCATCAACCGGGGATTTAACCTGGGGTTGAAAGGCTTGTCCCTTAATCACAGACTGTAACAGAAATTTCAGGCGATCGCGTTGTAGATATGTTTTTGAACCTCCAACAAACTGTTGATTTAAACTCGTTTGAAACTGCTCAAAACTTAATTCTCCTTGACGAATTTTTTGAGCGAAATCCCCTAAATTATATTGCCAATTTTGACTAAAAGGTTTTTCCTCCTCAACTTGAGACTGGATTTGAAATGTTCCTTGAGCAATTTGTTCATAGCCTTCCGAAGTTGAGATCGTTTCATACGTCCGATCTACTCGACCACTATTGAGAGCACGAACCCCATCGGCTAGGATAATCAACCTCGGCAATTGTTCAGGCGGCAAAATCTGACGAACAATCAAATCAACGACCTGTAAGGTGGCTCCATTCACCCCAAAGTTATAAACTTTTAACTCTCCATAACCTTGTGATCGTAACTCTTGTTCTAAAACCCCCGGATCAATGCCCCGTAATGCTCTGGAACTTCCAATTACTAGAATATCAGGCGGTCGTTTTTCCGTCAAAATAAAATGTTGATATCGCGCTAATTGCTCATCTAATTGGGGGCTTTTAAACGTTGGATAAAGAAATTGAGCTAACTGACACGCTTCTAACCCTAATTTTTGATCAGATAAACTACACTTTTTTGTTTTTAAGGTCGATGAAATAAAATCACTGGCATTAAATACACCATTTTCTTTGGAATTATTCTGATTTCGAGGAAGATTGGAGGCAATAACAACTTCTGGTGTTTTTTCCGCTAAATTACTTTGATTAGAAACGGTTATTCCACTGTTGCTCCCCTCATTGACCGGAATTTGTGCTAATCCTTCTCCTAATATTCCATCCAGTTGTACCACTAACAACCCTCCCAAGGTTCCCCAAACTAAGGCTAAGGCAATTTTTTGATATCGGCGGGTTCTGAGATCTTGCAGGGAAACCATCATCGCTTCCCGTGGCACGAACATACGGGTCGCTACTAACCCTTGGCCTATAATTTCTCGCCAATTGGGATAGATCGGGTTTTGGGGTTTGGGAGTATCTGTCTCAAGGGTATGGAGGTTTAAATCAGGACGCAGAACTAAGCTTCCCGGTTGTTGTACCAGGGTTTCAGCTTCGTCTGTCGGGGTGATAAAATCCGGTAAAGTCGCAGGAGTTGTATCCGGTTGAGTGGTTTTCAAATAAACCCCATAGCGCCATAAGGGCAGTTTCTGTCCCGAACGACGGCCATAAATTCGGACTCCCGCAATGCCACTAATGCGATGGGTGCGTAAAAATTGAGCAATAACCGGAGCAATCTGGGACTGAGACGGACAGGTAGCGGCTTCGGTCATCACGTGGAGTAGTTCTCCTTTTTGTAATAACAGGACGCGAATTCCTCCGGTGGCCAGTTTTAATTCTAAATCGGGATTAGTTAAACGAGTCAGAATGAAGCGTAAGGCGGACAGATTGGCTTGTTCAGCTAAGGTTAAGGCGGTGGGTTGTAGGTCGGAATGGTGGGCGGCGGGTAAATTAAGCCAATCAATCCAGATGGGAGTCCCTGGTTTAGGGTGGGTTGCAGTGGTTTCTAAACCATAGACCGTTGCCGCACAAATCCCTTGGGGTGCTAATAGATCTAATAGGGGGGCTACGATCTCCATGACCGTTTGTTTATCAGGAACTTGACGTTTGCGGGTTTTGGTTGTGCAGTGGCAGAATAAATGGAGTGTTGATTCTTTTAAGGTGGTTCGGACTTCTATTTCAAACTGACTAAATGTATCGTTAAGCAAACGGGCGATCGCTTGTTCATCTCCCCAACGTCCCCACTGTTTGAGAATTTTGTCCGGTGGGGTTAAGTCAATTCGTAACATCCAGTCGGGAGTTGATTCCCCCTGGACTTGCAACAAAATACACGCATCCCGAAATCCTTCTAGGTGTAACTGTCGTAACCGTTGAGCAATGGGTTGAGCGAGTAAGGACGGATCAGGACTATAAGCCGATTCACACAACACCCACAGCCGTCTCGCCGATGTTGTTGTTTCCTCTAGGTCTTGTTGTTTATCGGTTTTTTTGACCTTAGCCGCTCTTTCCCGAATCGTAACCTTGACCCCAACTCCCAACCCGCCTAAAATCTCGCTGAGATAACTAGCGATCGCATCAGGATAACCCTGTCGTGCCAAACTTTCCGTCGAAACTTCAATCGCGGGTTTCGGGTATTGGGTTTCGGGTTTCACCGAAGGAGTATCTATTATCT
>NZ_JADEWU010000084.1:0-24249 GCF_015207485.1 Planktothrix mougeotii LEGE 06226 | reverse complement strand
GTCCCCTGCTCCCCTTGTCCCCTTGTCCCCCTGTCCTCCTACCCTATGGCTTCTCTTGCTCGAAAAAACCTATTTGAGGATATTCCCCGTTTTTTGGTGGCTCAAGCTGGGATTATGTTTGCTGTCAGTTTAGTTACCATTCAAAATGGGATTTTAACCGGGTTTATTCGGTCTTCTTCGGTCTTAATTGATCACTCAAAAGCAGATATTTGGATCGCTTCTAAAGATATGATTCATTTAGAGTTAACGATGCCCATTTCTTTAGAACGAGTCACCCAAGCTCAGACGGTTTCTGGTGTTGAACAAGCTGAAGCTTTTATTTTTAGAAATGCCCGTTGGCGTGATCCCCTAGAAAATAAAATTCATGCGGTAACAGTCGTAGGTTCCGATCCAGAAGGGGAATTATTTTCCCCTTGGAATATCATTAAAGGAGATATCAATGCTTTAAAACAACCCTATACCATTATGATTGATGAGAGTAAATTAGACGCTCTCAAAATTCAAAATATTGGTGATACGGCAAAGCTTGGAGGATTAGAAGCCAAATTAGGGGGAATTACTCAAGGAACTCAATCTATTGTGAGCAATAGTTTTGTGTTCACCTCTTTAAAAAATGCGAATGCTTATGTTAATAGTCCTGTAAAAACTCAAACCCGGTGTCAAGTCCAAGAAAATGAGGATTTACAATGTACTCAAAGTTATGAAGATCAATCCTCTAATCAAAAATCCACCGATCTTCCGCCGCCAAGAGCGTTAAATTTAGCTGATCCGATCACCTATGTTTTAATTAAGGCAAAACCCGGTCAAGATTTAACTCAACTGAAGCAAAAACTAGATGATGCTTTACCCGATGATGTTCAGGTTTTTACCCGTGAAGAAATGTCTACGGTGATGCGAACTTTTTGGCAAAAACGCACAGGCGTTGGGTTTGTTCTCAGTTTAGGGGCGGCGGTGGGAATATTAGTGGGAATGGTGGTGGTCGGACAAATTCTGTATTCCTCCGTCACTGACCACTTAAAGGAATTTGGAACCCTGAAGGCGATGGGTGCATCGGACTGGGTGATCTACGGAATTATTTTAGAACAGGCCCTCTGGATGGCTGTTTTAGGTTATATTCCAGGTATGGCACTGTGTTTAGGTGTAGCGTCCTGGGCTGGCGCGACCCAAGGCATTTTGATTTTAATTACCCCTTTATCTGCTTTAGGGGTATTTGGGTTAACCGTTGCGATGTGTACGGGATCGGCATTTTTCGCCATTCAGAAAGTCACTAAGGTTGATCCAGCAATTGTATTTAAAGCTTGATGCCAGTCAGTTTTTGTAACCAAATGGTATTAGATCACAGGCAATCGGTAACATTTGAGTTTAAAATAGTGGAACTAAACGGTTCAGGATAGTTCATGGTCAGCCCTCCTTCTCTGGAATTACCCGATTTCTTCAGTAAACTGACAATACTCCTCTGTAATTTAGTTTATTAGATCCGTCAATTCTTGTTAGAAGCCCACATCATTATTAATTTGGAACGATGATACGCACTCAAGTTAGCGAGGCAAAATCCACTATATCTCCCAATCAGGCTGCATACTATTCACCAAATGCTAGAATTAAGCCGATTGGAATTCAAGCTTGTCGTGTTGAAATGGCTTATAAATCGGGGCGGCAAACGGTTCAAGTTTTGCAAAATATTAATTTAGAAGTCGAACAAGGGGATATTCAACTGTTGATGGGGCCGAGTGGTTCGGGGAAAACAACATTGCTATCTATTATTGCTGGACTGTTGACACCGACGGCGGGACGAGTGTTTTTATTGGGTGAAGAAATTACAAAATTGTCTCGGACTCAATTGGCAGAGTTTCGGTTACATAATATTGGTTTTATTTTCCAAGGATTTAATTTATTCCCCGCTTTAACGGCTTTAGAAAATGTGGAATTAGCTCTGCATCTCAAAGGAATAGGGAAAAGAAATGCGAGAGAAGAAGCGAAAACACGCTTAGAACAAGTGGGTTTAGGAGATAAAATTCATCTGTTACCCCAAGATTTATCGGGAGGTCAAAAACAACGGGTTGCTGTAGCGCGAGCCTTAGCGGGAGATCCCCCCTTAATTATGGCGGATGAACCCACCGCCGCCTTAGATTCAAGTAGTGGTCGGGGTGTAATTGATCTGTTAAAAACCTTAGCCAAACAAGGAGAGACAACGGTATTAATGGTGACTCATGATCCCCGAATTATGGACGTAGCTGATAGCATTTTAACATTAGAAGACGGTAGAATTAAAAATTAAAATTCAGAGTTAATCTAGCAGTATCAACTTAATATCCCCTTAGTGGCTTATCTGCTAAGGGGATATTTATGATTTGTTATGAAGGTTATAGAGGGTGTTTTTGAGACTTGACACTTTTGAATAGAGGAACGTATGATCAATAATATGGAACCTTATTCAGGTTTATTCCAAAATATAACAACCTAAAATTTAAACACAAAATTAAATGAAAATTATGGAAACTATACCTCTAACTCCAAAAGTACAAGAAGAAATTACCAAACTTTCCCAAAAGTCTCAGAATCATCCTATCACTTCTGATGATACTGCTGAAGTCAATAAAACCGGGTTGATAACAGTTATTAACCCGGTTTTTGTTAATTTTTCCAATTCTTTTCTGCCTGTTCTAAAACATAAGCAGAAACCGCTTGAATTTCTGCATCTGTTAAACGATCTTTGTAAGCAGACATATTATTTTTGCCATTACTAACTAACGCTGAAATTGCTTCTAAAGTATTAACATGATTGCGTTCTAAAGCTTTTTTCTTTAAAGTTTTTCCTCGTCGGACAATATTTCCTCCCCCGACATGACATCCCACACATTGCGCTTCAAATATTTTAGCTCCTGTATCCAGATTAACAGCTAATGCTGAGAAAGAAATAGGACTTAGAATTAAGGTTAAGGTTAATAATAATATTAGAAGTGATTTTTTGAGCATTTTTTATCTGACGGGTAAAAATTTTGTGACTTGGATAGAGATCAAACCGTTAAAATTAGGGTAAATAATCAGAATTAAGAATATCTTCTAATGAAAAAGGAGTTTCAAGAGGAAATAAATCACGAGGTAACTGATGAGTTTTTAAAGTATCGGTTCTAGCTTGCTCATAACAATCGAAGAATATTTCATCTAACAATGTCCTTAAACTTGGGCTATCTTCTAAGGATAATTCAATTTTTAATCGTTGTTCTATAACGTTATTGAGCCATCCTCTGGCATTACATTCTTTTTCGCTTGTCCAATATTTTAATTTTAACAAGTTTTTAATTAATGTTATTAATCTACTTTTCAAAGTTTCTTTAACATGGCTTTTTAAATTATCAATTTCTGATTTTAAATTATCAATATCGAGTTGATTGAGTTGACGAGTTTGTAAAATTTCTGAGGTTTTTTGTAGCCAGAGATAATAATCTTTTTCATAGAGAGATTGATATTGAGATAGCTTTTCCATGAATTTGGCCTAATTTCAAGATATTTAATCTAATATCATATCACACAAAATTAATGACAAAGACAAATACCAAATCGGGATGGACTCTCAGCTTTTATTGTACCCAGATTGACTTAACATCCAACAAATATGATAAAATAAAATTTAGATGGAACATCTGTTGGTTTTGAATCCCATGCTCAATATTCCCCAAATTCTCGCTCAAGAACTGTCTCTTAAACCCTTTCAAGTAGAAAACGCGCTACAATTGTTTTCTGAGGGAGCAACGATTCCGTTTGTGGCGCGATACCGGAAAGAACTCACCGGGTCTTTAGATGAAATTCAACTGCGGGATCTGTCAGAACGCTATACCTATTTAACGGAATTAGAAGATCGGAAAAAAAGTATTTTAGACGCGATCGCATCTCAAGATAAACTCACCGATGAATTGCGAGAAAAAATCGAAAATTGTTTACAGAAAACTGAACTCGAAGATTTATATTTACCTTATAAACCCAAACGGCGAACTCGCGCTACTGTTGCGAAAGAAAAAGGATTAGAACCTCTCGCTCAATTTATTGCTAATTTTAATCAACCTAATTCCCCGACGGTTGCGTTAGAAGGGGAAGCCGCAAAATATATTTCTGAAGAAAAAGGCGTGAAAACCGTTGAAGATGCCTTAAATGGAGCCTCTGATATTTTAGCAGAAATTGTGTCTGAGAAAGCGAATTTACGAGCTTATTTGAGAGACTATTTAATGAATAATGGGGTGTTTTCATCCCAGGTGAAAGACGATTACCCCGAAGGAACAACGAAGTTTGAGATGTATCGTCAATATCGAGAAAATGTACAGGATATTAAACCTCATAATTTGTTAGCTTTATTTCGGGGAGAAACGGAAGGAATCTTAAAAGTTGAGATTGAATTTGATGAGGATTTTGTACAGTCTTATTTAGAATCTCAGGAAATTAAAACGAAAAATCCGGTGATTCGCAAATTTTATCAACCGATGTTAAAAGATGCTTTTAATCGGTTAATGAAAACGTCCTTAATGAGTGAAGTCAGAAGCGATCGCAAAGCCTACGCCGATTTAGAATCCATTAAAACCTTTGAAGCCAATTTAAGAGAATTATTACTCGCCTCACCGGCGGGAATGAAACCCACCTTAGCCATTGACCCTGGGTTTAGAACTGGATGCAAAGTTTCAGTTTTATCCGAAACCGGAAAATTCTGTGAATATCATACGATTTTCCCTCATCAAGCAGAAGGTCAACGTCAAGAAGCCGCGAAAAAAGTTAAACAATTAATCGATAAATATAATATTGAATTAATCGCCATTGGAAATGGAACTGCTGGACGAGAAACCGATGAATTTATAACGGAAATTATCGCTAAAATAGACCGGAAACCGATTAAAGTTATGGTGAATGAATCCGGTGCATCGATTTATTCTGCGAGTGATGTGGCGCGACAAGAATTCCCTGATTTAGACTTAACAGTACGGGGTGCAATTAGTATCGGACGACGGTTACAAGATCCGTTAGCAGAATTAGTAAAAATTGATCCGAAATCCATAGGAGTTGGACAATATCAACATGATGTGGATCAAAAATTATTAAAGAAAAAACTGGATGATACGGTTGAAAGTTGTGTGAACTATGTGGGAGTAGAATTAAATACTGCATCTAAAGAATTATTAACCTTTGTTTCAGGAATTACCCCAACAGTAGCGCAGAATATTGTGAATTATCGCAATGAAAATGGAGCCTTTAAAACCCGTAAGGAACTGTTAAAAGTGGCAAAATTAGGCCCTAAAGCGTTTCAACAAGCGGCAGGATTTTTAAGAATTCGAGGGGGGGTTAATCCTTTAGATAATACCGCAGTTCACCCCGAAAGTTATAAGGTGGTGGAAGTCATGGCGAAGGATTTAGGGGTTTCCTTGAATAATATTAGCCAATTTAAGGATAAAATTAAATCCGTTAAACTGGATAAATATGTTACCGATACCATTGGAATTCCAACGTTAAAAGACATTATTAACGAACTCGAAAAACCCGGACGAGATCCCCGTGCGGAGTTCAAATATGCCACATTTAAGGAAGGAATTAAAGAAATAACGGATTTAAAAATAGGAATGGAATTAGAAGGAATTGTCACGAATGTGGTTGCGTTTGGTGCATTTGTTGATATTGGGGTGCATCAAGATGGGTTAGTTCATATTTCTCAAATCGCCGATCAATTTGTCGATGATCCGAATAAATTTGTTAAAGTGGGTCAAGTGGTGAAAGTGCGAGTGATGGAAGTTAATGAAAAGTTAAAACGGATTAGTTTAACCATGAAATTGTAGGGAATATATTAGCGATTCTAACTATAGCAGTCGCGCCGGGGGTGTTAGGACATAGACTGATGCTAAAACCTAAATCGTACACCCTCTTTTCCTCCGGTGTTCCCTCTTTCCCATTCGTAATTCGTAATTCGTAATTCCCTGTTCCCTGCGTTACCAAATTAAAGGAATTAATCTATATTTCACGTGATTTGTGTAATCTTGATATCCTTCTAATTCTTCAACTAACATCTTTTCTTCTCCCCTAATTCTAGCAACGAGAAGTAAGGATATTATAACACCGATTAAAACCCCATATTGAGAACCCAATAATAGGGGTGTTCCCAGGAATAAAAAGATCGCGCCTAGATACATAGGATGTCTAACAAATCCATAAACACCAGTGGAAACGACGTGGTGATTTCGTTCGGTTTGGATTCTGACCAGAGGCGATAAAAAGGTATTATCTGTAAAAGCTCGGTATAAAAAGAAAAATGAAATCAATAATCCTATCCCTCCCAAAATTTTTAGCTCCCAGGGGAAATTTGTTGTCCATTGATATCGTTTGCTATCTAAAGGCATGATTATAATCCAAGCTAAAAATAAAAGTTCAAACCCATACAGAAAATATTGATCCCATACTTTTTGATTATCTGATCCGGGTTGCTTAAATCTTTCTACGAGTAATTCTGGGTCTTTTCGATATAAATAAATGGCAGTAACTCCAGAAATGATAATTAGCCAAACTCCAAAAATCCATCCTTCAAGCCATAACCAATCTCCTGAAAGAAGTAAAAGTAATAGAGGGATGATAAGAATATAAATAATTGCCAGAATAATCTGACCTGTTGATAATTTCCTATTTTCTATTGTCATTATTAAACCTCCTGGAAATTCTTTAACTAAAACAATGCTAAAACAGTTAAGGTCACTAAACAACTGAACTGAATGACTAAGCTGAACAGCCGAAAATTAGGATTTAAACCTGCAATATGAATCAGTGAATGTAGCAGACGAAATCCGATATACACAATAATTAACACATCTACCGTTGTTCCAGAGATACCCCGAACAGTTAGCAGGAAAACCACTCCCAGATACAAAGGTAGGTTCTCAATTAAGTTTGCGTGAACCCGAAACAGTCGCCAAAGCAAACTTTCATCATTCGGTGTGCCAAAATCTTTCACAGAGCCACCCGCCGCCAGATGACGAATTCTGACAATAAGTAGCAGCACAACCATAAAAATTGTCCACAGAATAAAAATAGCTAAACCCCACAGAGGAACAGTCATATCACTTAATAATAAGGTGGGTACTTTTCCGTTCAATGTGGAACTCATTCTGGCTATCAGTTCAATAGGCACGTTATTACTCCTGTTTTTGGGTTAACGACGGCGGAGATTAGTCTGTTTAATCCTCGCTTGATCTTAGTTTGTGCGATCGCTCTACAGATTCACTCACCCAAAAGATAGTTCTTCAAGTTAAAATTTGACTGGGGGATAATTTTCCTTCTATTTTTAGATCAGGAATGAGTGATCATGCAAAACAATAGAAAAAAACAACAAAATTTTCAAGGTCAACCTCAAAAACTTGAAAATCTGCCTACATTAACGTTTAAAATGGGTTCTGTTGTTACTATTTTAACATCGGGTTTTTTGGGAATATCAGCTTTAGCCAGTAATCATTTATCTGAAACTAAAAAATTCCCAGTTCATCCCGTTTTGGAGACTTTACAAGCGCAAACAACACCCGCTTCTGAACCCAATAATCCTAACGTTAATCCTAATATTGAAGTTTTAATTGCAGAAGTTGTTATTAAGGGGATAGAGGATATCCAACTTCAAAAAGAAATTGAACAAATTCTTTATACAAAAGCAGGTAAAACCACAACTCGTCAGAAATTACAAGAGGATATTAATCAGATTTTTGCTTTGGGTTGGTTTAGAACTGTACAAGTAATTCCAGAAGATACGCCTAAAGGTGTGCGAGTTACTTTTGTCGTAGAAGTTAACCCTGTTTTGCGTTCTATTAATGTGATCGGAAATCAAGTTTTAACGACGGAAATTGTTCAACAGATTTTTCAGCCCCAATTCAATCAACGAATTAATTTAAAACAAATTGAAGCCGGAATTCAAAAAATTAATGCTTGGTATCAAGAGAAAGGTTATGCGATCGCTCAATTTATTACAACACCCGAAATTAGTAACGATGGAGTTGTAACTTTAACCGTTGCAGAAGGGGTAATTGAAGATATCCAAATTCAGTTTATTGATGCTAATAATCAGGTTGATTCAGCTACTACCTCTATTAACAATTTAGAGGAACAATCTCCCTTTAAAAATGCGATTCAAATTAAAATTGGGGACGCTTTTAATCGAAATATAGCTGAAGCAGAAATCCAGAGAATTTTTGGAATTGGGGGCTTTACAGATGTTAAATTAAGCCTTAATCCAGGAGTTAAAAATCCGAATTCAGCTATTATTATTTATCAAATCCAATCTCAAACGACCTCTGAACGATTAGAACAAGAAGCCGAAAAGTTGTCTAAAGAAACTACTCCCGAATCTCAAGAAAAAGCCATTGAAAAATATCAACAAGTCGCTCAAAATTATGCTCAAAAAGGCGATCGCCTTCGCCAAGCCTTAATTCTTCGCAAAATGGCAGATTTAGAAGCACAAACCGTTGAGAAATTAATAGCAGAAAGCCAATCTTTAAATACATCTCCTTTACTCTCAGCAAAAACTTCTTTAAAAGGGGATAACCGTTTAAACTTAGATTCATCTTCTTCCTTAGGATCATTGCTTCAATCTCAAAATATTACCGCCAACAATTCTGCAAAATCTGCGACGGTGATTCAACTTCCAACCTTAGAAAAAGTCGAACCCGATTTGTTAGGATTAAGTACCTTAATTCCGCCGCCACCACCCGATCCGAATACAGAAAAAATTATCAAAGCTCAAACTAAGACCGTTGAAAAACAACAAAAAACCTTAAAGTATTTGAATGAATCATTGAAAGTTTTTCAAGAAGCCGATGATGATTGGGGAGAGATTTTGCAAATTTACCAGATGGGTTATTTACATCGAAAATGGAAAGAACCCGAACAGGCTATTCAATATTTGAATCAAGCCTTAGAAGGTTCAAAATCCCTAGATTCATCCAAAGCTTATTGGTTAGAAATTGCTGTTCTCAATGAAATAGGATTATCCTTACAGGAGTTAGAAAAATATTCTCAAAGCTTACAAACCTTCAAAAAACTATTATCTAAATTTCAAAAACTTCAGTCCAAAAAGATTGAAATGCCTAAAGGAGAATTGAGTTATCAATTTGAAATTCGAGGTTTAAAAACAAATGAACCTGAAATTTTTTATAACTTATACTTAAATTTTAAACATGAATTATCTAATATTCAAGATTCTGACCCGGATCAACGCCAAAAAGTTGAAGCAATTATCCTAGGATCGACTTTAATCCAAATCGGTAAAGCTTATCAGCGTTTAGATGATCAACCTGCTAAAATTGCAGTATTTCAAGAATCTCTGGAAGTCTTTAAACAGCAATTGCAAATTTTGAAAGAAGCAAATGATCCCTTATGGTCAGCTATTTTCTTGGGAATGGCTACAATCAGTGCTTTAGAATTCGATAATCCGCAACAATCTTTAACTCAAATTCGAGAAATTGTTGCGCTTAATCAATCTATAAATCAACCTGAAATAGCAGCCGGATTACTATTACTTTGGGTAGGGTTACAAACTTATCATTCACCAGATTCGGAGCAAGTTTTACCAGCTTTAGAAGATGCTATCTCTCTCATTAATCAAGTTCAATTACCCGAATGGAAATCTGGTTTAGAGATTGTTGCAGCTTGGCTTTATATGACCTTAGATAATCCAGTAAAAGCTAAATCTTTGCTGGCTCAAGTTCCATCTTCCATTGAACAAGTTAAACAACTTGAATTGTCGATTCCACTTCGGTTAGCTTTAGCGGGAGTTTATCAAAAACTAGAAGAAAAACAACAAGCTTTGACGATAATTAGTCCTATTTCTACTCAAATTAATACCCTGAATAAACCTGAAATTTCTAGTTTATTGTTCATGGGGTTAGCTTGGCTTTATGACACTTTAGATGAACGGAGATTAGCATTAGAAACTTTAAATCAAGCGGTTAACAAAAGTCAACAAGTTCCCCAAGCTGAATTAGCGATCGCTTTATCTTTAGCATCCAGTTGGCTATCGAGTCAATTAGGTAATCTTCAGTTAGCCAATACCACAGCAGAACAAGCTTTTTCTCAGATTAATACCCTCAATCAACCCTTGGTCAAAATTGGCTTATTAACAGGTTGGGCTTGGGTAATGGAAAAGAATTTTGATGATCAAAAAACCATGACCGCTCTCCGACAAGGGGTTCAAGGGTTACTGAATCAAACTAATCCTTCTCAACCCTCACTAGAGATACAATTGATAGCTTTTGTTCCCGAAATTTTAGTTTTATTAAAACAGCCTCAACTCGCCATCGCGTTTTATGAAGAAATTGGCTTATTTCACCAAGAAAAATTAAATAATCTGCCTCAAGCGAACGGATTTTTTGAGAAAATTCCTGATACCTATCGACGCATGGGTAAACCTCAATTAGCCATTGAAAAATATCAAACTGTCACAACAACTTATCAACAATTGGGGAATATTCAGGAGGCGACTCGTGCTTTATTAAAGTTAGGTCAATCTTATCAAGAAATTGGGGAATATCAACAAGCAATTGATAGTTTTAATCAAGCCGGAGAACTGTTACAAAACTCTCCCTATAAACAACAAGCTCCCTTAACTTATCAAGAAATTGGTCGATTTTATGGTAGTTTAGGTGATCCTCAACAAGCTCAGTTGTATTATAAGCGAGCCAAAGAACTCGCCCAACAAATCGGGGACACCGCGCAAGTGGTGGATATTTTAGTCGATATCGGGGACTGGTATCGTCGTTGGGGCGAAGCACAACCCGCCTTAGACGCTTATCAGCAAGCCCTAGAACAGTTATCTTATTTATCCGAGTCAAATCGTCTATTATTACCCCGATGGCAAGAAACTTTACAAGCCGCCATATCTCAAGGTGAATGGACAAAACTGCAAGCATTAATCATCAATTCTCAACCCCAGGCGGTGATTCAAGCCAAGATGAGTTTGGCTTATTCGGATTTAGGAAAAAAACCAGAAGCGATCGCAGCCTTTCAACAAGCTGTTACCCTCGCCCAATCTGCTGATTTAGCGGTGAAGCGCCAAATGTTTATCCAAGGAGCTATCCTTTATGAAGCTTTGGAGGAGCCCCAACAGGCGATTTACTTTCTAAAACAAGCTCAAGTTGATTCTCAAGCCTTCCTGAGCACCGTAGACGATTCTCCTCAAGATGCTACAATTCTCACTTTTTTAGGAAAACTCAACGCTCAGATGGGCCAAACGCAAGAAGCATTAGAATATTATAATCAAGCCTTGGAGTTAGCAAAAGACATGGGAAATCCGGCGTTAGAGTCGGATGCGTTATACAGAATTGCAGAAGTAGAACACAACGCTAAGGATTTTTTATCGGCTCAAAAACACCTAGAAGCTGCCTTAAAAATTGTCGAAGCCTTACGAACTGAAATTGCAGATTTAGGGCTACGAGCGTCTTATTTTGCAACAGTACAGGATTACTATGATCTCTATATTGATGTGTTAATGCAACAGCATCAAATGAATCCGACTCAAGGTTATGATGCTCAAGCTTTATATGCTTCTGAACGCGCTAAAGCCCGAACCTTGTTAGAATTATTAGCATTAGCCAATACCGATATTCGTCAGGGAGCAGACCCACAACTGTTAGCAAAAGAACGAAGTCTACAACATCAATTTCAGAGTTTAGAAGAACATCGCCTGAATTTATTAGCAGAAAATGCCCCATCAGAACAAATTCAAGCCTTAGAACAGCGACAACAAGAACTATTACAACAGTATCGTGATTTGCGAACGAAACTCCAAACAACTCCCAACCGTTATGCTAACTTAACTCAACCTCAACCCTTAACATTAAACGAAATTCAGCAACAAGTTTTAGATGAGCAAACCCTCTTATTACAATATGCGTTAGGAAAAGAACAAAGTTATGTTTGGGCCGTCACAAAAACCCAGATTAACAGTTATCAATTACCCGGACGGCAAGAGATTGAAACTTTAGCTAAAGAGATGAGAGAAACCTTAACATCGCCACGAGAACGAACTCGTCTCAATAATTTAGCAACGGTAGGCAATCGTTTAACCGCCATGATTTTAAACCCGGTTGCGAGTCAATTGCAAAATAAACGGTTACTAATTGTGGGGGATGGAATTTTACATTATGTTCCTTTTTCAGCCTTACCTATTCCTCAATCATCGAGTTTAGAAACAGACTATCAACCGCTTATTCTTCAACATGAAATTGTTAATTTGCCTTCAGTTTCGACATTAGCGGCATTGCGTCAAGAAACAGCAACTCGTCCCTTAGCTACAAAAACCGTTGCTATTTTAGCTGATCCCGTTTTTAGTCCAGACGATGAACGAGTTCAATCTAAAGGGACTCAGCCCTCTGGAGCACCTCCAGTGGAAGCGGTGAACCTCCTAACTCGTGCAGCTAGAGAGGTTGGCATTAGTTGGCAACGTTTAATGGCCACTCGCCGGGAAGCAGAAACCATTATGGGTTTAGTGAGTGAGACTCAACGAAGTCAGGTTTTGGATTTCCAAGCTAACCGAGAACAGGCAACCAGTTCCCAACTCGCTAATTATCGCATTATCCATTGGGCGACTCACGGGTTTGTTAATAGTCGTAACCCAGAATTATCGGGGATGGTGATGTCTTTAGTCGATGAACAAGGTAATTGGCAAAATGGTTATCTACGTTTGAATGATATTTATAATCTCAATTTACCGTCGGAATTAGTGGTATTAAGTGCTTGTCAAACCGGTTTAGGTAAAAATATTCGCGGCGAAGGATTAGTCGGTTTAACACGGGGGTTTATGTATGCGGGAACCCCTCGCGTTGTGGCATCTTTATGGTATGTAGATGATGTCGCTACGGCAGAATTGATGTCGAAATTTTATCCAGCAATGTTATCTCAAGGGTTAACTCCCAGTGCCGCCTTGCGGGCAGCACAATTGCAAATGTGGCAAAATCCCGAATGGCAATCGCCTTATTATTGGGCTGCTTTTAGCTTACAGGGAGAATGGAAACCTTCTCAACAGCTTTAATGTTTAATATTAAGAAAAACATTAGAGCTTTTCTGGCTGAAGTCGGTTCAAGTAGAATACTAACATCTTGATCGTCTCACACCATCAATTACCAAGCTGTAAACTCAACTGATTTGCTGTTGCCGAAATCCGAACAAAATTAATCGTTTACTCAAATATTCCCAGGGTAGGAACCTGGGAATAAGAGAAACCTAGAAACGATAGAGATATAATTACTTACCTGGTTTTTTAGTTTTTTTCAAATAAGATTTAGCCCAAGCATAACGATTAGGATCTTTTTTCAATAGATATTCTACAACTTTTTGTCGTTTATTTTCATCCTTAGCATTTTTAACGATTTGTTTCATTTCTGCATCCTGATCTTTCGGTGAAGCACCCCGTTTAATCGCTTCTTCAAACCAATGTTCACCCACCAAAAATTCCCCTCGCTCAAAACAAATTGCACCCATTAAAGTGTAAGGATGATGACTATTGGGTTGATAATCAATTGCTTTTCGCGCACAAGTTTCAGCCTGATCTAGTTTATCAACATCACGAAAAGCGCCGCCTCTTGTTGTTAATAAAGCTGATTTTAGTTTGTTTTCTTTAATTGCATTAAAATTTATATTTTCTGTTAATTTTAATGCTCGTTGTGGTTCATTTGCTTTACGCCAATGGCTACTAGCATTAGGCAATTTCCATTTCTTTCCGGTTCGTTGGTACTCTTGTTCATAGAAAGTTGCTTCAATTGTATGGTAAGCAATAAAAATTTTATTACTATAATTTCTATTATGGATATTATAGCTACTATAAAAAGTATAATCACTATAATATGAATTATAGAAAAGCTTATTTTCTATCAGCCAAGCCACCTCAATTTCCTCAAGTCGATTTCCTTTTTCTAGTTTTTGCAAAATCGGGTATAAGCCAGTAGAAACTCCTCGATCTGTATAGCCTGAAACATCATACTTAGACTTAAGAGTTGCAAAGTGTTTTTCTTGAGCAAAAACAATAATATTTTCACGCCCATTCTGTTTAAGCCAATCAATATCAGCCTGACTTAATTCGTCGCCTTTTTTGATAGTAGACTTTAAATGATCAGCCACCTGTCGGCATCGCTCCAACTTATTGCTATAATATCCCCTAAAGGTTAACAACACTCATAATCCGATAAAACTAAATAGCATTTTTGCCTTTAATTACAGGAGAAACGATGAACTCAACCACCCATGAAAAAGACTTTTATGCTTGGACACAGGAACAATCACAACTATTAAAGACAGGACAACTTCATCAAATTGATTGGCAAAATATTGCTGAAGAAATAGAAGACATGGGACGCTCTGAAAAAAGACAATTAGAAAGCCGATTAGAAATATTAATGATGCACTTATTAAAATGGCAATTTCAGCCTAACTTACGCTCTCGCAGTTGGCAATTAACCCTGAAAGAGCAGCGCCTCCGTTTAGAAAAACTTCTGCAAAAAAACCCTAGTCTTCAACCTAATTTGATGGAAGTGATCGAAGATGTGTATCCGTTGGCAGCTTTGAGTGCGGAAAGAGAAACCGGGTTATCTTTATTCCCAGAAACTTGTCCCTATACCTTAACAGAGATTTTATCACCTGAATTTTTACCGGAATAAATAATGATTGATTCTGGGGTTGCTGATCTGAAAAATCCCTAATTAAAAATCATGTTCTTCACACACCTGACAAGCTGCTATTCTAAACAATAGCCAAAAATTCTATTGTCCTTATGTGGCGCATCTCTATCCCCAGAGAAATTTCAATTCTGAACTCTAAAATTTTATCACCCACCACCCCTAAACGTTATGCCATTATTGAAGCTTGCTTAATAGGCTTAGTATCTGGTTTAGCTGCATTCTTATTAAAACAAGGGGCTGGATGGTTGGGGTCTTGGCGAATTTCAGAATCCTTAAATGCTGGGGTTCCCCCTTGGATTTTTCTTCCGGGTGTGGGATTAATCGGCGGTTTATTAACCGGTTTTTTGGTGGAAAGATTAGCGCCAGAAACGGCCGGAAGTGGAATTCCCCAAGTCAAAGCCTCCTTAGCAGGAGAACCCATTTCTCTTGATTTTCGAGTGGCCTTTTCTAAACTCATCGGGACGATGTTTACGATGGGTTGCGGTTTAACGTTAGGACGTCAGGGGCCAACGGTGCAAATCGGTGCCGCTTTAGCCGCTTGGATTAGTCGCTGGGTTCCCACCTCTCCCAATTATCGCCGACAATTAATTGCGTGTGGCGCCGCCGCCGGACTAGCAGCAGGATTTAATGCGCCTATTGCGGGGGTGTTATTTGTAGTCGAAGAATTGCTGCATGATGTGTCAGGAATTACCCTTGGCCCTGCGATTATTGCCTCTTTTATTGGGGCGGTAGTTTCCCGTTTATTAGGAGGTCAAGAACTCAGTGTTTATGTCACAAGAACAATTATATTAGAAACGGTACAGGATCGATTACTTTATGCCAGAGAAATCCCTTTATTTATACTGTTAGGAATTCTAGCGGGGGTTTTAGGAACGATTTTTAGTCGCAGTATTGTTGCGGGTTCAAAATTTAATCGTCGAGTGTTAAAGTGGGGATTGCCACAACGCATGGCGGTTGCTGGTTTATTATCTGGTTTGGTCGTATCTTTCTTGCCCCTTTCCTTTAGAAATAATACCGGAATTCGAGAATTAATTTTAAGTGGAGAATTGCCCTGGCAAACCAGTGCTTTAGCATTTACAGCCCATTTTATATTAACAGCAATTGCAGCCAGTTCCGGCGCACCTGGAGGATTATTTGCCCCTTCTTTAGTCTTGGGTTCGGCCTTAGGGCATTTAGTGGGAAGTTGGGAATCTGAATTCATGTTAGGAATTGACCAACCTACGATTTTCGCTTTTGCAGGAATGGGGGCTTTTTTCTGTGCTGTGGCGCGAACTCCGATTACGTCGGTTGTGATTGTATTTGAAATTACAACGGATTTCGGGTTGGTTTTACCGTTAATGATTTCTTCTATTGTAGCCTATTTAATTTCTGAAAAACTTGATCCTGAATCACTGTATGATCAGTTATTAAAATTAAGTGGAATAGAACTCAAACCTGATCAACCTATTGATGGGACTTTAGAGAAATTAAAGGCTGCGGATGTGATGCAACGAAATGTCGAAACCCTACCTGATAATTTAACTTTAGAACAAGTGATTGAAGCGTTTGCCAAATCTCACCATCGCGGATTTCCTGTCGTAGAAAAGGGCAAGTTAGTGGGAATTATTACCCAAACCGATTTAACTCAAATTAGTAGCCGCCAATTCCCTGATCATACCCCCATTGATCAGTTAATGACAACCCAACCGATTACCGTTGGCCCTGATGATAATTTAACTCATGTTTTATATTTATTGGGTCATTATAAACTCAGTCGTTTACCCGTTGTGGAACATCATCATTTAGTGGGAATTATTACTCGCAGTGATATTATTCGCGCCGAATTAGGTCAAATTAGTGGGGAAACAACCCAAGTAGGACGACATTATGAACCGTCTTATATTGCCTATCAAACCAGGGGGCCACAAACGGGAAATGGTCGTTTATTAGTGTCATTATATAACCCTCAAACGGCCCCAACTTTATTAAAAGTTGCGATCGCGATCGCTCAAGAACGTAATTATGAATTAGAATGTTTAACGGTGATTACAATTCCCTATAGTCAATCTCCTTCAGAAACTCCAGTTCGGTTAACAAAAAGTCGGCGTTTATTACAACAAGCTGAACGTTTAGGGCAACATTTACAGATTTCTGTTCACACTCAAATTCGAGTTGCCCATGATGTCGCCCAAGCGATTTTAGAAACCACTCAAAATGAACATATTGATTTATTATTAATGGGTTGGCATGGGGATAAATCAGCCCCAGATCTGATTTTTGGTAATGTGATGGATGCGGTCATTCGTCAAGTTCCCTGTCAAGTTATGTTAGTTAAATGGGCGAAACATCAAATTTCTAATGATCCTCAAACTGATGGTAATTCAGATATTGTGGCTTGTCCGGTTTTGGGTTGGCAGCGTTGGTTAGTTCCCGTGAGAGATACCTTAGAACATTCTGTTTCTGTACCTCTTTTACCTGCATTAACTAAGTTAAGTTTATCTCCTCAAATTCGTCTTTGTCGGGTCGTTAAAACAGTTCTTTCTAAACAGGAAATTAGAGAGTTTCAGCAAGCTTCAGAAGATTTAAGTCATCGCTTAAATACGGATGTTATTTTTACCACTGTTTGTTCTAATTCCGTATCAGAAGCGGTCATTGATTTAGCAGATAAAGATCAGTGTGATGTGATTGTATTAGGCGCAAGTCGAGAAGGAATGTTAAGACAAGTGATTCAGGGGAATATTCCAGAAGCGATCGCTAAAAATTGTCACTGTACCGTCATTTTAGTGCGACCTGCAATTAAAAAATAATCGATTTCAACGGTTAAATAGTCATGCCACATTCATCAACTAAATAACACATTGCCCGAAACCGTAAACCCATTAATTGTTCATAAAAAGGGTTGAGTTTGCACAGGGGAGGAATATGTAAAAGGGTATATCCAAAAAGTTTAATATCCCGTGCAAAGGGACATTGTGCTGGAATTACCCGATATAAAAATAGTGCTACATCAGGGTTGTGAATTTCCAGATTATCTAACCATTGACGCAGAGGGTTAAGCAGATGAGAGATTATGTTACGCATCAGTATCTCCACTTGTTAGGGGACAATTTCACCGTGTTGTTTTCGGTTTCCTAGTTTCTACTTTACAAATCTCAATCAATAATTAGGTAAAGGATTTGAAAAGAGTTGCTCGAAAATTATAAAAACTTTGTAAAGGTTGAAAATTTGTATTCTAAACTACAATTTAATCATCTGAGAAACCGGGTTTCAGGTTAGAGTTATTAATTATATAAGCCTATTTATTAGTATTAACCACTGAAAAACCTCGACGATAGGGTTTTTTATCCGCTATTTGCACTTGAAATTGAACAGTATCCTGTTGATTTCCCTGTTTAACGGTTAGCGTCCATTGTCCCGGTTGCAATTGCCAAAATAAAGAGTTAGCAGACTGAACCTTTAATTTGTTACCATTTAACCACCATTCCACAGGCTGTTGAGCAGGGTTAATAATTTTAAATTCTAATTGAGAAGCGTCTCCCGAATTCATCATAAAATAATCATCAGCTTGAGGCGAAATAATTTTTAATTGATGTTGGGTTAACTGAGGATGAGATTGTCGAGATAACCATTCATTATATTCAGAATTTAATTGAATTTGAGGTGATTTTTGATAATATTCAGAAACTTTTTTTAGATCAAAATATTCTAATACAATTCCTCCCGAACAATCGGGAGTCGGACGTAACCCTGTTGTTGCACAAATCGGTAACTGAACAAACCCTAAAGGTTTGGGAAAATTACCCGGTTCTTTTGTTTCATGCAAATGCAATATAATTCGATTCCATAAGGGTGCTGCACCCGTTACTCCAGAGACATTTTGCATTCCTCCACCCTCAAAATTTCCTACCCAAGTTGCAACGGTATAATCTGTTGTAAAACCCACTGTCCAAGTATCTCGATAATTAGAAGAAGTTCCGGTTTTAACTGCTACGGGAAACGGTAAATTTAACACAGAATCAATCCCAAAAGAATGGGATCTCGCATGAGGATCACTTAACATATTGGTGATTAATTGCCAGGATACAGCCGTATCAATAGAGGGTGAATTAGGGTCAAGAAGTTGTCTTTGACTGAAGATCACATTAGGATTAATAACTTTACCCTGATTTGCCATAATTAAATAAGCCTGAGCTAATTCCCATAAACTGACTTCTCCACTTCCTAATGTTAATCCTAAACCATAATAATCAGGAGCATGAGTTAAATGTTGAAATCCTAGATTTTTTAATCGTTCTAAAAATACCGGAACAGTGACTTTTTCTAATACTTTTACCGCCGGAACATTTAACGAATTCGCTAACGCAACTCGCACACGCACCGGGCCTAAAAAGGTTTCACTATAATCTGTTGGACTGTAAAGTTTTGCCCCAGGAATGGCATAATAAGTAGGAACATCTGCTAAAATTGTATTGGGTTGAATCACTTCTTCTGCTAATGCTAATTCATATAAAAACGGTTTCAAAGTTGATCCGGGTTGGCGCAGAGCTTGAACGCCATCATTTCGCCCTAATTGATCGCTATTAAAATAATCGGGAGAACCGACATAAGCTAATACTTCTCCGGTATTATTATCAAGGACAATAGCCGCAGCATGATGAACATTATGGTCTTTTAAACTAATCAGAATTTGCTGAATTTGGGCTTCCATAAATTGTTGTAACGGGCGATCTATTGTGGTTTTGATGTGATGGGTTGACTTGTCTACCTTGTGAGTCATAACCTCGGTATTTGTTAATTGTTCCGTTAGCCAAAATAGAAAATGAGGTGCGGCGATAATTCCTTGTTGTTGGGGTTGGAATATTAACTTTTCTTGATAGGCACGTTCCGCTTGAATAGAGGTAATATATCCATCTGCAATCATGCGCTTTAATACATAATTTTGACGTTGTTTTAACTGAGATAAATTATGATAAGGATTTAAGTCGGTGGGGTCATTAGGAAGGGCTGCTAATAGACTGGCTTGGGCTAAATTTAACTCCGATGCTGAAGTATTAAAATAGGTTTTTGCAGCAGCTTCAACGCCATATAAATTTCCCCCCATTGGTAAACGATTAATATAAGCTTCTAAGATTTGCTGTTTATTCATTCCCGCAGTGAGTCGCCAAGATAACCAAATTTCACCCAATTTATTCGGTAATGTTCGAGGTGCGGGTTCTAATAATCTGGCTAATTGCATCGTAATGGTAGATGCACCGCTAACAATTTGTTTAGCTTGAAATGCTTCTAAAATAGAACGAACTAAGGCAACAAAATCAACCGCACCATGTTGATAATAGCGTTTATCTTCCGCAGCAATAATCCCGTTAATAAAATCAGGTGAAACTTGACTTAAAGGAACAATTGCGGTATGATTTTGATTAGAACTTAGAATGGTTCCTAACGGTAAATTATTGCGATCGCTAAATTCCAACGCCACATCTTTTTGTAGAATATCTTCTGCATGAATCGGCGCAAGATAAGGAAGCGATCGCAACATTCCCCCAAAACAGAATATTAATAGAATGGTTCGGATCGCCCGATGGCGAAAACAAGACAAAATTTGGGGTGGAATTCTGTTCATCTCAGCCTTATGATAGATGGCTATTTTTCTAAATAAATCAATTGGGAAGCGACAGCAGATTTTTGCAGAAATGCCCTAGCTTTTCTCAGCATCGCTTCGTCTAACATCTGCTGACATTCAAGAGCCGCAAAAGCTTCATCATGTGCAGCATCAAGATAGGGATAGTGTTGCTTGATTGTCTCGACGTGTCGCTTGGGTGTATCTATGCGGACATAGATTTTTTTTTGCCACATAAGTTCATTCATTAAACTGAGTGCTTGATCCGAAAAAATTCCGGGCACTGACGCCGATACAATCCCGGCATTAGGGGTTAGACTAAGAATGTGTTTTTCCTCGATCATCCCGGCGTTGTTACCCCCTTGAGAATTCTCCCAAGGCACTGCAATAGCGACATAGGAAGCTTTGATCAAAGCTTGTTCAATTGATGGCGCACAAACCACTTTCTCAGAAGGAATTCCTCTGTTTAATAGTGTTGATAACCGTAGCCTAGGAATTTGCAAAGAAGGACTAAATAAGTGCACCTCTAAATCATAATCAATGGCTTTGATGGCAATTTCTTTACCGATATTTCCTACACCAATAATAGCAATTTTGCTGTTAGATTGAGCGTTTTTAAGGTTGAGATATTTGCTCATGTGCTGTGCGACATAAGGCGAATTTAGACCGGGTAAATTATCGACAATAATGTTGTATTTTTGCGCCGTCGTTTTATCAATTGCTCTAGTATCTACACCCCGTCTGATAATCTGGAGTTTTTTCGTATCTCCAACAGCCTGACGCCAAGCAATGATCGCTGCACGATTAACTGTATTATTGCCAACAATCAAGACATTAGGTTGAAAAATTTCTAGGGCATGGCGTAGAGTTTCTAAGGTGGGATCGTGGGTTTCGTCAGCACTCTGTTTTGAAGCAATACTAGGAATGTAAAAAATTTCTTCCCCTGCATTGTCTGTGTAAAAAACATCTTCTGTCAATGAATAAATGTCAGTCCCATTGAAATTGAAACTCGAACGGATTTTATTGAGTCCTAACTTTTGGATAGTGTTTTCAGCAATAGGATGTGAGATAAGTATTCTTGCCATTTTGTCTGACTTGCTGGACTGAACTATTTGATGATAAACGATTTTTTAAGTTTTTCAGTTAATAATCTGGAAATTAATCAAAGCCTTAACAACTGACTAAGTAGTTCTACACTTTATTTTAGCAGAAAATACTATTAAATCAATCTCGACGTTAATCCCTAAATAGGGTTTAATAAAGTAACAGAGTGTTGAGAGAAAAATTATGTTCAACCGCAAACGCTTTTTGGGATTATTTCTAACGATTGTTTTGGTGATGATAGGGTTCAAAACCTTTGCGGAAACGCCACCCCCTCCCCCGGACTATTTTCCTTTACCTGTGGGGGGAATCTGGGAATATCAAGCAAAAACGGCTGATGGAAAGCAATCCAAACTAACGGTTAAAGTTGAAGGGGTAGAAACTCAAACCGATGGAACAACGCTTTATAAAACCGAAAATAATTTAGGGTTTGCACCGTTTTATATTTGGTATGCTAAACCCAGTGGATTAGTCAAAGAATATCGACAACTGTATACCTTTGGAGGAAATAACACAGAATATCGGTTAGAACCTGCAAAAACGATTCTTAAAAATCCTCCTTCTCCTGGGGAGACTTGGACTTGGGAAGGTCAAGAAATTGCGGTGATGACTACAGAAGTGAAAGAAAATTATGAAGTTGTTGGAACAGAAGATATTGAAGTTCCCGCCGGAAAATTTTCAACCTTTAAACTTGAAATTAATGGAACAAAAGCCGGAACACCGTTTAAAAAAGTGGTGTGGTATGGAAACTTTATTGGCCCGATAAAATGGCAAATTTTTGATGAGAAAGGAACATTAAAAACAACAACAGAATTAGAAAAATACACGTTTCCTCCTAATTAAATTAAGAGAAAACTGCATTTTCAAAACTTATTTAAAATTAGCTAGTTGCTAATGGGAGAAGTTAAAGGGGAAGTAGGAATATTCGATTCTATTCCATAGTTAGGCGTTGAAGTCATCGGGGTTGTTTCTTCAGAAGAAACGGGGTATTCGGGTTCTACGGGAACCGTGGGTTCAGGATAAGAATTAGGAACAGGTTCTTCTGGTAATAAACCTCCCCCGCCCCCCGGTGTCGTCTCCGTTGGTAGAGTCCCATTCCCATCATCATAATAATTGGATTCTGGGGGTGTAGAAGGTAAAATTGTTGAATCATTATCACCCGAATAGTTTGTGACAGGAGCCGAAGCCGAGGAGTCGGTAACATTCGGTTCTAATCCTACTTCAGAAGAATTGTTTTCTTCGGGCGGAGAGAGTAAATAGTCTTCTAATTTAGATTCTGATGTTGATAAACTATAGCCTTCTATTTCAGTAGCAATGCTAGTATCACTAGATGGGTCAACGGGTGAAGTTTCTTCGATTTTCGCTTCTGCATCAGAAGGTTCTACTATTGAGTAATCTCCCTCTTCTAAAGGTTGTTCTGTGGAACGTTCCGCCGCGACTTCCTTGGGATTTTGAGTTTCAACAGAAGGATTTTCAAACATCGGTTCTGTGGAATCTAAATTATTAAAGGGATGATTCAATTGAATGTTTGCTTTCTGACTAATAATGTAGCCATAACGACGGGTAAGATCAAATCCAACCCAACCAAAAAATAAGGATGTAATTAAGAATAAAATCGGCAGTAAAAAACCCAGGTAAGGTATCGTTTCTTCCGGTTCCCAAGTCGGAATCGCAACAGGAACAGGTTGAATTTGTGGGGGTGGGGAATTGAGGGGAATACTCGGTAATGTCGTAACGGAAGTTAAAGGTTTTTGCTGAACAGAAACGGGGGTTTCAACAACTGCTTTTACCGCTACAGGTTTGGGGGGAACAAGTTCAACAACACTAGAATTTTGAGGTTGAATCACAGTATTAGGAGATTGAATCGTTGTCGCAATATCTTCAATGGGTAAAAAAGCAATCCATTGGTCAACACTTTGAGGACGTCGGGAGGGTTCAATTTCTAATCCCCAGTAAATTAATCGTTCTACAACCGGACTCAAGGTAGGTTGAATTTGTCTTAAAGTCGGTTTAGACGCACTGAGTAACTGTTGTGTGGCTTCATTCACGCGCAATGGAGCTTCTAAGGGAGGTTCACCCGTTAACAAACAATAGAACGTCGCGGCCAAACTATAGATATCCGTTGCGGGGGTCAGGTGTTGATGGGGGAGATAATGTTCTAGGGACGCATAACCAACGGATAAAACCCGGTTACGGATGGGAAACTTCACACTCGGTTCCATAAAGCCACTGGTTAACCCAAAATCAACTAACGTGAGGATGTCTGTCCCTTGATGGCGCAGGATATTCCTCGGTTGCAGGTTACAGTGAAGTAAACCGTGTTGATGTAGGGTTCTCATGGCCGAAGAAATCTGGCGGATATATTGCAGCGCCTGATGAACCGATAACGGAGAATGGGCGCGTAAGGTTTCTTCTAGGGTTTGGCCCTGAATATAATTCATTACCAAATACGGTAAACCCTTTTCTTCAAAGATGTCCAGCACACGGGCAATATTAGGATGGTGACACTGGCTTAAACGTTTGGCAACTGTTACAAATTGTTGTTTGATTTGGGGAAAATCAACGGAGGTGATGAATTTAGGATGCAGAGTTTTAATCACAACCGTTTGATGAGTGAGAGGGTGCGTCGCTTGGTAGGTCACACCAAACTCCCCTTGACCCAGAACAGCATCAATCCGATATTTGCCGTTCTGGAGAACGATTTCCTGCGTTAGATTCATTGTGTGATTGCTAACTCCCCACCATAATACTATCGCCCATACTATAACGATCACATCGTTTTAGCATAGTCTACCTTTGGTTCTGGGATTGTAGCGCATCTGTGGAAATTAGCCAACTATAGGGGACGAGGGGACAAGGGGACAAGGGGAGAAGGGG
>NZ_JADEWU010000083.1:0-26110 GCF_015207485.1 Planktothrix mougeotii LEGE 06226 | reverse complement strand
TTATAAGAGACAGCTTATCCCCCTTATCCCCGTCCCTCTCCTCCTCATGGCTCTGAAATGGAACTTAATGGTTTACCGTCTTACATCCCAACGCTGAATCAACTTTTGGATAAAGCGCCTCTGAGTGTCAGTCCTGAGATGCCTGTGTTAGAGGTACTCAGACAGATGAATGATAACCCCTACTATCCAGCCAGTTATGTTGTGGTGCAACAAGAGAATCAGTTAGTCGGGATATTTACTGAACGAGATGTCATCCACTTGATCAGTTCTAGCCAACCCTTGGCTGAGATCAAGATGCAACAGGTGATGACAACGGAAGTCGTAATTTTAAAACAAGCAGAATATCGAGATATTTATCATACTATTTCCCTATTGCGGGAACATCAGATTCGCCATCTACCGGTTGTTGATGACCAAGGACAATTGCAAGGGGTGATTACGGGAGAAACCCTGCGCCAAATGTTGCAACCGATTAATTTGTTGCGGTTGCGTTCCGTTGCTGAAGTGATGACAACTCCCGTAATTCAGGCTTTTCCCTCCACCCCGGTGTTAGACGTAGCCAAACTTTTAGCCCAGCATCAAATTAGTTGTCTAGTTGTTGTTGAAGAGCGTCCTCCTCAGTTTCCCATCAACAGCAGTCCGATCACAATTCCGGTCGGTTTAATTACAGAACGGGATTTGCTGCGGTTTCAAAGCCAAAACCAAGATATTTCCGGTTTAACCGCCCTTGAAATGATGAATCAACCTTTGTTGACGATTCATCAACATGATAATTTATGGCGGGCCAATCAGCAAATGCAGAAACATCGGGTGCGCCGCTTAGTGGTGACCGGAAATCAAGGAGAATTATTAGGAATTATTACCCAGAGCAATTTATTGCGTTTATTTGACCCGGCAGAATTGAATGAAATTGTTACATTTTTACAACAAAAAGTTCAGGGTTTAGAAGTCCAAAAACAACAACTCCTCGATGAACAAGAGCAGATCATTGAACAACGGGTACAACAACGGCTGCGAGAACTTCAACACCCCCCAGAAACTGAAAAACAAACAGAAGTCGAATTACAAAAAGCCCACCAACAGTTAACCTTTCATGTTGAAAATTCTCCTTTAGCCGTGATTGAATGGGATGAACAATTTCGCCTCAAACGCTGGTCGCCCCAAGCTGAAAAAATCTTTGGTTGGAAGGCTGAAGAAATCCTACATCGCCATTGGAATCAGTGGGAATTTGTATATCCAGAAGATTTAGAACAGGTGAATGCGCTTGCGTCGCAGTTACTCAACGGTGAGGAAAGTCGGAATATCTGTTGTAATCGGAACTATACCAAAGACGGTACTTTGGTGTACTGTGAATGGTATAACTCCGTTTTAAAAAACGAATCTGGACAAGTTATTTCTCTTTTATCACTGGTACAGGATGTCTCTGTCCGGCAAACGGCCCAAGGAGAACTTAAACGTCGTGCCCGACAACAACAGGTAATTGCAGAATTAGGTCAATATGCTCTTTGTCAAACCAACTTAGATACTTTATTACAAAAGGTTGTGATCCTCGTTGGACAGACTTTAGGGATTAAATATGTTCAAATTTGGGAATTACTCGCTAACGAGAGTACCTTTTTGTTAACCGCAGGATTAGGGTGGCGTTCAGGTTCGGTGGGGCGAATCACCGTTGGTCAGGGTCGCAAGTCCCAACCCGGTTATACCTTATTATTAAAAGAACCGATTATTGTTGAGGATTTACGAGTCGAAAGTCGCTTTAGTGGTTGTGCCTTTTTTTATAATCATAATATTGTCAGTGGCGTTACCGTTCTAATTTCGGGGAAAGAAAAGCCCTTTGGAGTATTAGGAATTCATACCGAGGAAGAACGTCGGTTTACTTCAGATGAAATTAATTTTTTACAAGCGATTGCTAATATTATTGCGTCTTGCGTCGAGCGACAACAAGCTGAAGAAGAATTAAATCGCTTTTTTAATCTTTCCTTAGACATTTTTTGTATTGCCACAACCCAAGGATTTTTTAAACGAGTTAATCCTCGAATGTTGAGTTTATTAGGATATACAGAAACTGAACTTTTAGGACAATCGTTTTTAGGTTTAATTCATCCTGATGATTGGGCCAATACTCTATTAGAATTGGAGAATTTATCATTAGGAATTCCTAGCCATAATTTTGAGAATCGATATCAATGTAAAAATGGTTCTTATCGATGGTTATCCTGGACAGCGATGCCCTTTGATGAAACCCAATATTATGCTGTTGCACGAGATGTTAGCGAAAACAAACGCACTGAAGCCGCGTTACGCAAGAGTGAAAAACGCTATGCCACGTTAGCAGAAGTATCTCCGGTGGGAATTTTTCACTGCGATATTGAGGGGAATTGTTTGTATGTTAATCAACGTTGGTGTGAAATTGCGGGACTGACCCCGGAAGAAGCATTAGGACAGGGTTGGACTCAGGCCATTCACCCAGAAGATCAAGCCCATGTGAAGGAAGAATGGCAGCGACTAAGGACAGATTCGGGTCAAATCCGAGAGACATCTTTACAAAAAATTCAGTTTTGTTGTGAATATCGGCTTCAGCGTCAAGATGGTCAAATGACTTGGGTTTATGGTCAAGCCGTGGAAGAATTAAATGATCAAGGTGAAATCATTGGTTATGTAGGAACGATTACAGATATTAGTGGTCGAAAACAAGCCGAAGCTGAGTTAAAAACCCTCAATGAAGAGTTAGAAGTTCGAGTCGCTGACCGCACCACAGAACTCAGTTTCATGAATGAAAAATTACATCGCCAAGTTGTAGAATTACAGGAAATAGAATCACAATTAGAAGATAAAGCTTATCAACAAGCGATCATTGCTGAATTAGGTCAAAAAGCTCTTTCAGAAATGAATTTGGTGTCCCTAATTAATGAAATTGTGGTTCAAATTGCTAAAGATTTAAACGTTGAATATTGCAAAGTTTTAGAATATAATTTAGAAGGAGGATTTCTGACCTTAGCCGTTTGGGACGAACCGACTCAACATTATACCCTTCTCAGTCATGAACCCCTGATTTTCAACCCCCCGATAATTCATCAATTCCCTGATTTTCAGGATGAACTAAAATTTAATGTCTCCCAACAGCAACTTGATTTAGAGGAAAATGATCTAAATCATGACAACTTTACGCTTTTAAATCAAGGAATCTGTATTCCGATTATGGGGCAAAATTATCATGATTTAGGACGGGTAGAAATTTATGGGAAAAAACTACAACTGTTTAGTGAAGATGATGTTAATTTCTTGCAAAGTGTAGCCAATATTCTAGCAACGGCAATTGAACGAAAACAAGCTGAAGAAGTGATTCGCCAGAGTGAACAACTTTATCGTTTAATGGCTGATCATTCAACGGATTTAATTAGCCGCCATACCCCCCAAGGTGTTTATCTTTATGCGTCCCCCGCCTCTCGTTCTTTGTTGGGTTATGAACCAGAAGAGTTAGTCGGACGTTCAGCTTATGAATTATTCCATCCTGAAGATTTAGCCAAAATCAATCGCCCTCATCAAAGTTCTATTGAAACAGCCGATATTAATACTATCGTTTACCGAATTTTGCGGAAAGATCAAGACTATGTATGGTTTGAAACTACCCAAAAAAAGGTACGAGATCAAACAGGAAACATTCAAGAAATTGTTGCCATATCCCGTGATATCACGGATCGGAAACAAACGGAAGAAGCGTTACGGTTTAGTGAAGAACGATTTAAAATTACCCTCAAAAATTCCCCTATTGTTGTATTTAATCAAGATTTAGAATTACGCTACACTTGGATTTATAATCCGGCGGGTGGATATGCACCCGAAGCCGTGATTGGTCGATTAGATAGTGATATTTTCCCTCCAGAAAATGCCGTTAAGCTGATCCAACTTAAACAACAAGTTTTAAATACAAAAGTGGGGTTGAGAGAAGAGGTGATTACAAATCTTCATAATCAAGATATTCAATGCTATGATTTAACCATTGATCCGCTCTTAGATTTAGAAGGAAATATTATTGGAATTACCGGAGCAGCTTTAGATATTACCGATCGCAAAAAAGCCGAATTAGAATTGCAAGAAAGTCAACGGTTTATTCAACGGATTACGGATGCTAGTCCTAATATTTTATATATTTATGATTTAATGGAAAAGCACACTATTTATGTCAATCATGAAATTACTAAAGTCTTAGGATATACGCGAGAAGCCATTTTAGAAATGGGTTCAACTGTACTCCCGGATCTAGTTCATTCCGAGGATTATGCTCAACTAGAAATTTATCATCAAAAATTGGTAACGGCGACTGAAGATGAGATTTTTGAGTTTGAATACCGGATGAAAGATATTCAGGGAAATTGGCATTGGTTAGTCAGTCGAGATACCATTTTTGCTCGAACATCCGATGGAAAACCAAAACACATCCTAGGCGCCGCAACGGATATTACAGAACGAAAACGGGTAGAAGAAAAATTACGACTCAGTGAACGAGCGATCGCCTATAGTAGTAATGGCATTGTGATTGTGGATGCTCGACAACAGGATTATCCGATTGTTTTTGTTAACCCAGCTTTTGAAAAAGTGACGGGATATTCGGCTCAAGAAGCGATTGGTAAAAATAGCCGTTTTCTCCAAGGTAAGGATCGTCGCCAATCGGAGTTAAAGCAAATTAAAAAAGCGTTAGAACAGAAAAAAAATTGTAATGTTGTCTTGAAAAATTACCGTAAAGATGGCTCGTTATTTTGGAATGAATTGAATATTTCTCCCATTTATGATGAGGCGGGAAATCTTACCCATTATTTAGAAATTCAGAATGATATTACTGAAAGTAAATTAGCTGAAGAACGTTTAGGTCAACAAGTCATCCGAGAACGATTAATTGCCACCATTACCCAACGGATTCGAGAATCTTTAGATCTGAAATCTATTTTATCAACGATGGTGACGGAAGTTAAACAGTTTCTGAAAGCAGATCGAGTTTTAGTCTATCGAATTTATCCCGACAGTACAGGAACTGTGATTGCGGAAGATGTTAATCCAGAGTGGAGTTCCATTTTAGAACAAACTTTTTCTGAAGAAATCTTTCCCTCAGAATGTCATCCAAGTTATATTAACGGGAAAATTGCCTCCATTGCTAATATTAAAGAAAATAAGATTTTACCGTGTTTAGTTGAATTTTTAGAGCAATTTCAAGTTCAAGCTAAACTCGCCGTTCCCATTATTGAAAATGAAACTCTATGGGGTTTATTAATTACCCATCAATGCAGCCAACCTCGACAATGGGAAGAATGGGAAATTTCCCTTCTGCAACAAATTACCAGTCAACTTGCTATTGCCATTCAACAATCGGAATTATATGAACAATTACAAACAGAATTAAAAGAACGTTCTCTGGCGCAACAAGCTTTATTGGTCAGTCAAGAACGATTACAATATTTATTATCTTCTAGCCCTGGAATTATTTATAGTTCCAAAGCGAAGGGAGACTATGAAGCTACTTTTATTAGTGATAATATTAAAACCCTTTTAGGATACAATGTCTCGGAATTTACTCAACCTGGCTTTTGGTTAAACCATATTCATCCAGAAGATATTAACAAACTGATCAATCAAGACTTATCAGTCTTATTTGAGCAAGGATATGCAAGTTATGAATATCGGTTTAAACATCAGGATGGCACTTACCATTGGATGTATGATCAAGCTAAATTAATTCGAGATGGGGAAGGAAATGCTTTAGAAATTGTTGGCTATTGGATAGATATTAGCGATCGCAAACAAGCCGAAGAACGCCTCAAAGCTACCAATGAACAATTACAAGCGGTATTAGATGCAGTTCCAGGGTTTGTGTCTTGGATTAGTTCTGATTTACATTATTTAGGCGTTAACCGACATTTAGCCAATACCTATCAGTTACAACCGGAAGACTTTGTAGGTCAAGAAATTGGATTTATTCAGGGAAGTCATGAATTTGCCCAGTTTATGGAACAATTCATGTGTGAACCTTATCTTAAAACCAGTGAGGTTACTTTAGAAACTCGAATTCAAGATGCGACTCGCTATTATTTATTAGTAGCCCAAAAATATGATCAAGATCAAGCTGCAATTTTTATCGGAATTGATATTACAGAACGCAAAAGAATTGAAGAACAATTATGGGCTACAACCTCCCGATTAAGTACCTTAATTGAAAATTTACAGTTAGGGGTTTTAGTTAAGGATGAATGTTACAAAATTGTCTTAACAAATCAAGCCTTTTGTAATTTATTTAAGATTCACGAATCCCCCGAAAAACTCATCGGAATGGATGGCTCTACCTTCGCCTTTGAATATCAAAATATTTTTAGCGACCCAGCACAATTTATTATCCGAAATCAAGAGGTGATGCGAAGAAAAAGAGTGGTTGTTAATGAAGAACTTTCTTTAGTTGATGGGCGCACCCTTGAACGAGATTATGTTCCGATTATGATTCAAGGAGCGTCTCAAGGTCATTTGTGGATGTATCGAGATATTACAGAACGGAAAAAAGCTGAAGATACTCTGGTGACATCGTTACGCGAAAAAGAAGTTTTACTTAAAGAAATTCACCACCGGGTTAAAAATAACTTGCTGGTAGTTTCTAATCTTTTAGAATTTCAATCAGATTATGTTCAGCAGCCGGAATTGATTAAGGTTTTAGAAGATAGTCGAAATCGAATTTATTCAATGGCTTTAATTCATGAAAAACTCTATCGTTCAACGAATTTAGAAAAAATTAGTTTTGGAGATTATTTAGAAGATTTAATAGATAATTTATTTGAATCCTATAATATTCAAGATAGTCGAGTTCAGTTTGAACTGGATATTGAACCTGTTGGTTTAAATATTGAAACCGCACAACCCTGTGGTTTAATTGTAAATGAACTGGTATCTAATACCTTAAAACACGCTTTTCCCAATGGTCGAGCAGGAATTGTTTATCTGGGACTCCATCAAAATGAAGAGGATAAAATTAGTGTCACCGTTCGAGATAATGGCATTGGTTTTCCTGAAGGAGTAGACTTTAGAAATGTCGAATCCTTGGGAATGGAATTGGTTTGTACCCTCACTGACCAACTGGAAGGAACGATTACCCTTGATCGGGAAAATGGAACCCAATTTACTGTGAGTTTTTCTGAACTCCAATATCGACATCGGTTATAGTCGGGAATCAAGAATAGTCATTCGGCGCGTGAGGGTTTTGATCCGGTATTACGAACATTAATTAATTTGTTGAGAAGATCGAACCAAAAGGACGATCCCATTGAAATTGCGATCGCGGTTAATCCCCATCCTATCATGGCTTTCAGGACATTAAAAGTAAATAAGTTTTCTCCTGAATTAAACTGTTGATTTACGTTCGAGTTACCCCATCCTAAAGGTAAAGAGGAAAATTCAAATAAATAGGAATAAAGAAAATTTTCGGTTAAATCTTGACAAGATTCTGGAGCATCGGGTTGAGATTTTAAACAATCTTTCAGGGGAAAATTAGCATCTTGATTCAAAACAATATTAATCGTTTGGCTGAGATTTTCTTGTAAGACAGGTTCTTGAAATAAACGATTAGCAATATTTAAGGTATCTGCATTTAATCCAACTGCTGCAATTAACCCAATCAAAAGAGTAATCAATTTAACTTTCCGTTTATAAACCCCTGATGCTCGAATCATTGATTGTTCAAACCAATCACTAATGGCTTTTTCTAAGGGTTCAATTTCTGCGGGATCTCTGGCTTCATGACTTGCTTTAACCGCTAAGATTTTGAATAATTTAATTTGATCAGGATCAAAAAGCTGTTGGATCCCTTCAGAATCAATGGCTTTAATAAAATCTTCAATTGTCAAACTATCGAGCTTTGGTTGCACCCCAGACTGTTCTAAAATAACACTTATTAAGGTTAAAGCAAAGGTGGAACTAGGAATATAAGATGGGCCTAATGAGCGTTGATTGACTCGTTGTTTATAATCTTTCCAGGATTTAATTAAAGGGTGTTGATAAAGTAATTCTGTAGCGGTATTTCCTAAAATCAGTTGAATAGAACGATGTAAATTTTCCGCTCTCCAATCAAAGAGAGAACTCGCTAAAAATTCTTGGATTTCTGAGGTAAATAAACTCAAAATTAGATAAATAAAAAATAAGCCAATCGCCAGATTCAGCGTTGAGGGAATAGTCATGGGTTGAGGTTTAATATAAACTAACGGCTTTATCTAGTTTGATTTTAACTGATTCTTTACCCGTAGTAAGCCCTTTAGGGCTACAATATTTAAAACGATTAAGAAAAAGCCCTGAAGGGCTTACTACGAGTTGAATTATGCCTAAATCTCAAAAGTTACCTCGTTTAGCCATAACATTAGGTGATCCATCAGGAATTGGGCCAGAAGTGGTATTAAAAGCTTTAGCTGATCCGATGTTACATCAACACTGTGATCTAACGGTTATTGGAAGCGATCGCATTTTGCAACAAACCTACAAACAGTTACAAAATCAAGGATTTTCTTCCTCAAACCCCAATCGGTTTACAGTGATAAATTTAGAGCCTGAGCCGACTTTACCTCCCTTACAAATAGGAGTAGGAAATGCAACCAGTGGGGCGATTAGTTTTCAATATTTAGATACAGCCATTACTCGAACATTACAAGGAGAATTTGATGGAATTATAACAGGGCCAATTGCTAAAAATTTATGGAATTTAGCGGGTTATAATTATCCCGGTCAAACGGAATTTTTAGCCGAAAAAGCCAAAGTTAAACGCTTTGGAATGTTATTTGTCGCCCGCTCTCCCTATACAGGCTGGACATTAAGAACGTTATTAGCCACAACTCATATTCCCCTCTCTCAAGTTTCCTCAACTTTAACCCCAGAATTAATGAGTTTAAAATTAGAGTTACTTGTGGATTGTTTACGTCATGAATTTGGCTTAGAAAATCCCCGCATTGCTGTGGCTGGATTAAACCCCCATAGTGGAGAAGAAGGACAGCTAGGAACAGAAGAAAAAGACTGGTTAATTCCTTGGTTAAATCAACAATGCGATCGCTATCCTTATATTCAATTAGACGGCCCAATTCCCCCGGATACCCTGTGGGTTAAACCGGGTCAAGCGTGGTTTAATTTAGGAAAAAATGCCCATGATGGTTATTTAGCATTATATCATGATCAAGGGCTAATTCCTGTAAAATTAATGGCATTTGATCGGGCTGTTAATACAACAATTGGTTTACCCTTTATTAGAACTTCTCCTGATCACGGTACAGCCTTTGATATTGCGGGAAAAGGCATTGCAGATGCGTCTAGTATGAAAGCTGCAATTGATTTAGGAATAGAATTAGTTAATAATCGTATAAATACTTAATTGAGATGTCAAAATCCAATTCTCAACCCTCTATTCTTTGGTTTCAGTTAATCGGACTATCCTTAGTTCAAGGTGCAATTACCTTAACTTGGTTACTTTATCGATTATATGTCCCCCAACTTTTAACCACCCTTGGATTTCCGGGTTTATTCCCCACTATTTTAATCATTGAAAATGCGTTAGGAGTCATCATTGAACCCTTAGCCGGAAATTTCTCAGATCGTCAACGACAATGGATGGGAACCCGGTTTCCTTTAATTAGTTTAGGGGTGATTTTAGCTTCAGGTTTATTTATTGCTATTCCCACATTTTTTATTTTTGGTCAATCTCTTGATTCTTTACATTGGATATTACCAATTTTATTAATTTTATGGGCTGTTGCGATGGCTCTATTTAGAAGTCCTGTCACCGCTTTATTAAGTCAATACGCAATAGAAACAAAACTCCCCCAAGCCCTGAGTGTTTTAATTTTCGTCGGGGGTATTGTGGGGGCTATTCGTCCCATTTCGAGTGAAGTTCTTCTGAGCTTAGGTTCAGGGGTAACGTTTACAGTCGGGTCTTTAGTTTTATTAGGTTCAGTCGGTATTTTAAGATATTTTAGTCCTGATTTAAGTGTTCTTACTCTTGCTGAAGAATCTCAACAAAAATTAGATTTTAAAAATTTATTTTTTATTGTACTCTTAGGATTTTTTGCGGCTTTAGGAACACGGCTAATGTTGGGAGAATTTATCCCTAAGATTATTCAAAATTCAGGAGGAAATGTCAAATGGATGATGTTTGCTGGATTAATTCTTCTAGCCTTTGCATCTATTCCGGCTGGATTGATAGCCGTTAAAATTGGAAATACAAAAGCAACATTAATCGGATTAATCGCCACATCTATTTTATTAATTCCCCTTTCATTCTTCTCCCATTCTATCCTATTCCTATTCCTATTCCTATTATTCCTGATTGCGAGTTATAGTTTAGTTGCTAATGGTATTATTCCCATTGCTTTTTCCTTAGTCCCCCCTCATAAAGCAGGGTTAGGAATCGGAGTTTATTTTGGAGCCTTTTCTTTAGCTATGAGTGGATATGATTTTATCGTAAAACAACCCGGAACAGTTAATTTATTCATCAGTTCTGCTTTGGGAATTATCGCTTTTTTAATGATCGCTATTTTAATCAACTTTATCCCTAAATTAACGACTTCTACCAGCACAAGCTAAATCTTAACTTATGTCAACCTTAACCCTATCCTCAGAACAAATTCAAGCTTTATTTACCCATGCAGAACAAACCTATCCTGTGGAATGCTGCGGCTTATTAATGGGAAAAATTAATCAAAATCATGATAAAATTGTAGTAGAGATTATTCCCACCCAAAATGCTTGGAATTCGGAAACTTCCCTAGCTTTTGAAGAGGTAGAAACCACGAATCAACCTGTCACCTCTGAACGTCGGTTTACGATTTCTCCTCAACAAATGATTCAAGCTCAAAAACAAGGACGCGATCGCAATCTTGTTATCATAGGAATCTATCATTCCCATCCCGATCATCCAGCCATTCCCTCAGAATTTGATCGAGTTTGTGCGTGGTCAGACTATTCTTATCTTATTATTTCCGTCGAAAAAGGAAAAGCAACCGACCTGCAAAACTGGAGTTTAGATGAATATCAACAGTTTCAAGTTGAAGAATTGATAAGACATTAACCCATTTTCCCTCCTAGGACATACAATATATAGTTTTGACGACCCAAACCCGTAACAGGGACGGTTATATTTTTTGTCGAAATTGCTATGCTAAATCCAAATCTGGATGAAATCCAGTTAACGAAAGACGACTACGAACGTTACTCCCGCCATCTGATTTTGCCAGAAGTGGGTCTGGAAGGTCAGAAACGCTTGAAGGCGGCGAGTGTGTTGTGCATTGGAACTGGGGGACTGGGTTCGCCATTACTCCTGTATTTGGCGGCGGCGGGAATTGGACGCATCGGAATTGTGGATTTTGATGTGGTTGACCATTCCAACCTGCAACGCCAAATTATTCATGGGACGTCCTGGGTGGGAAAACCCAAAATTGAATCAGCGAAAAACCGGATTTTGGAGATTAACCCCAGTTGTCAAGTTGACCTCTACAACACCCGCCTGAGTTCAGAAAATGCCCTTGACCTGCTGCGACCCTATGATGTGATTGTAGATGGAACCGACAATTTCCCAACCCGCTATCTGGTCAATGACGCCTGTGTGTTACTGGACAAACCCAACGTCTACGGGTCAATTTTCCGCTTTGAAGGTCAGGCGACGGTGTTTAACTACCAAGATGGCCCCAACTACCGAGATTTATACCCTGAACCCCCACCACCAGGGATGGTTCCCTCCTGTGCAGAAGGCGGCGTTTTAGGAATTTTACCCGGAATGATTGGCGTGATTCAAGCCACAGAAACCGTCAAAATTATTTTAGGGAAAGGTCGAACCTTAAGCGGACGGTTGTTATTATATAACTCCTTAGATATGACGTTTCGGGAGTTAAAATTACGTCCTAATCCTGAACGTCCTGTTATTGAAAAATTAATTGATTACGAACAATTCTGCGGAATTCCCCAAGCAAAAGAACAGGAGGCAAAACAAAAAATGGATATTCCTGAAATGACGGTTCAGGAACTTAAGCAATTAATCGATAGTGGAGTCGATGATTTTGTATTAATTGATGTCCGTAATCCCCATGAGTATGAAATTGCTCAAATTCCGGGGTCAGTGTTAATTCCTTTACCCGATATTGAACAAGGAAAAGGCATTGAACAAGTCAAAGAAAAGTTAAATGGTCATCGTTTAATTGCCCATTGTAAATCAGGAATGCGGTCTGGAAAAGCGTTAGGAATTCTCAAAGAAGCGGGAATAGAAGGCACTAACGTTAAAGGCGGAATTCTGGCTTGGAGTCGAGAAATTGATTCTTCGGTTCCCGAATATTAAATCAAGGGAATTGTCCAAGAACAGTAGAGCCATGTAGAGACGTTGCATGCAACGTCTCTACAACTGTAATGCTACCAACAACTTTTTAAACGATTCGATAGTTCTTGAATCCAACCGCCTCCCCAAGCATTCATCATCCCATCTGATAATACCGGACGCAGAGGTAAATGTCCTTTAGGTGCTGATTTCAGATCAAAAATCGGTTGAGTTCCTGTCCATCCCACCGCCTTTTCAAACTTCAGAGAATCTTCATAACTTTTCCCTTTTAAGTTTTGCCAAATTTGAGCTTGTACACTTAAACCAAATCGTCCTTGACTATATTTAACCCACAATTGATCAATTTGTTTTAAAGATTGACAGGATAATTTTTAATTCATATTTTGAAATAACCAATAATCTTTATATTCTGATAAAATAAATTCAATAGCGTCCTCTAGTTTAACATCTAAATCATGGTTTTGAATATCCACAATCATTTGATAAAATAATTCAAATAAAAGTCGATCTTCTTGATGCCAAATCATCAATTTTCCGGTGCGAGAGTGTTGAAGTCGTTCTAATTCTAATAAGCTTTTTTGACCGCTAATGGGATAATCGGTTTCATCTCGACATAAAATAAACTTAAAATTGGGTTTTAAACCCAGTAACTCATTCCAATTTTTCAACCGATGGAAAAAGGGAGATCCCCCTAAATGTAAAAATCCGACTACAAAACTATGGGTTTGGGTCTGAATCACTAAATGTTCAGGAATCACCCGTTTCCCCAACTTTAAGACATCTACACTCAAGGGAGAAATCACTAACATTAACCCTTCTAAAAGCGTCATCAATTTTCCTAAATCATCACTATCAGTAATAATTCTAGGTTTAGATAATGTTCCCTCTAAGCAAATGCGTTGTTCTTTGAAGTAATTTCTCAATTGTCGCTGAATCGGAGATTCTAAGAAAGGGGTAAATCCAAATAACTCAGAATTAAAAATTTCTGCTTTTTCGGGATAATTTCGAGTGATAAACTCACTCATTTGACCCATTGCTTGTTTGATTGTTTCCAGTTCCGCTTCTAACTGTTGTAATCGTCGCTCAACCTCTGTTTCATCCGGGGTAGAAAGGGGAATAAGTTGATGTTTAGGGAGGGGAATTCCATCAACTTTATAGCGATAATAATCCGCCGCTACATTTAAGACTGTCCGAATCGAAAGATGATTTAAAATGGCTGTAACTTCATCAGGTTCAAATAAATCATCAACGGTGATATCTAAAAATTGGATTTTTAAATTTAATAACTGTTTTAGTTCGGGATTAGAAGGACGATTTAGGAACACTTGAGATTGAGACACCCGATCAATAATTGATCCATCAAAAACTGCTTTAAATTGTTGCCAGCGATCGGGAAATAAGTTTAAAATAATTAAACTATTGGGAACATGGGTAAAAATCTCTTTAACGGCTGCTCCAAAAGCCTGTAATAACCGTTCATTATGTTTTAATCCCAACCCCTCTAACTGATCAAAAACAATCATTAACGGTTGATCTAATAACGATAAACACCCTAACACCTTTAACGCCTCTAAAGAAGCTTCCTCCCGACTCAATTCATCTTCCCAAGACGGTAAACCTACCCGATCTAATTCCTCTTGAGGTAAATTATTCATCGCCAACCATTGGGTAATAATTTGACGACGGTTAAAGTCAGTATACCCACAAAATTTCACAATTCCCTGTAAAAATTTAGGGGCGTAACCTGCGGCGGAAAAGTTATTATTCCACCATTCTAGGGCTCGTTTTTCAATATGTTGCCAAAACTCCCGTTTTGTTTTGGTTTCCGCTTGAGATAAATCGGTAAACAGCTTTAAATTTCCGCCTTGAATCAGTTGTAATATTTTTTCATCTTTCTGAGTTCTCGCCGTAAAGTAAGTGTCTGTAGATTTAATAATTTCTGCAAAACTATTCGCCAATAAATATTCAAGCTGAGTGTGAATACTATTGGGAACAATTTGGATTAAGGATTCTAAAATTCGGCTATAGGTATGGAATAAAACCGTATCGGGGTTATTAGGTTGACGAATAAATAATAAACGGTTTTTGGTTAATAAATCCTTGGCTAATCGCATCATCAGATGAGTTTTTCCTGACCCAGGCTCCCCAATGACAACCGCCCCTTTGGTTTGATGATTAGGGTCTAATTTAATATCGCCCAAAATTGCTTTTAAGCGATCGCATTCTTCCGCAAAAATACCCCTAAAATCGGGATGATCCTGAAACGGTGTATCCACCCGACTACTTCCAAAGGGATTCGGTTGAGTTTTTAATTCAGTTTTCAAATATTCATTGACAATATGTTTATAAAGTTGATAGGTAAATAAGGCATCATATTTCGCCCGATGAGCCGCATCTCGAATAAAAAATTGACCATCTAATTTTAACCTTAAATGCTTACTTAAAGCTTCTAAAGAATGACTATTTAGTTGAGGTAAATACCGTTGTGCTAATTCAAAACTACACTGAAAATCTAATTGAGGGGCTGCAATTCCTACAGCTTTAAAGGTATTTCTCAAGACTTCAAGATCATGTTGAGCATAATGACAGATAATTAATTGAGATTGAGCGATTTCAACAAATTCTTTTAAAATCTGCTTTAACGGTTTAGTCCGATGGGGAATTCTCGGACTGTGAGGATGATTTTCTGCAAAAGCTTCATAAATTAATTCACCTTGATAATTAACAATGGCTAATTCTCTTAAAATCGGTTGTCCTTCCGTATCAATAACAATAAAATCTTTTGTCGTTTTCATAAGACTTGAATACAATAAACTTGTTGAAGAACGAGAACCCGATGATCAAGATCACGGGATACCCTCGATATCTCTCACACACTTCTATGTTTATTGTCACTCAGAATGAACGTTATTATCACACAATTTTAGAGATATGCGTTCCTGATATCACTGGGAAAATACGGAATAATTGAATCATCAAGTTAATGATCCTGATTTTTTCAACCCTTACGGATTCGGAGAACGATTATGAAATGTCCTAAACCTCTCCGTTCTAACCCCTATAGCAGCTACCGTGACCCCAAAACGGGACGATGGTTGATTGTTAAACCCCTGGAAACTTCGGTTAAAATGGGTTAAGGTGAATCCGTTGGGGTCGATACCTCTACGGGTTCTGCAAACAACCTGAACCGTTTAGAAGTTAAATCATCGTGACTCACAAACAAGTTTTAATTTGGTATCGCAATGATTTAAGGGTTCATGATCATGAACCATTATCCGCCGCATTAAACTTAAACGCAGAGATTATTCCCGTCTATTGTTTTGACCCCCGACAATTCGGTCAAACTTCCTATGGATTCCCCAAAACCGGAGCATTTCGCGCTCAATTTTTATTAGAAAGTGTTTCATGTCAGATGAAAATTATTACAATATATTTGGGATTGCTATAGCTGAAAGACAACGCTCAACTCCGTTTATTCCCGGAAAGTAAAAAGCTTAAGATAAGCGGGAATTTTACTCAAAAAATCACTATTTTTCCCAGGGTAAAGTATCAGCCGGACTCCCTAATAATCGCAAAATTGTATCGACATTATTTAACTCTCCTACGATACGGCGGACAGGCTTGGGCCAAACTTTAACTAAGGTGGGAGTGGCAGAAATTTGATCCGCTTCTGCTAAGTCAGGATGTTTTAAAACATCAATCACTTTCAAAGTATAAGGATGACCGATAGAACGTTCTAACAATTGATGGAGAGTTTGGAGGGTTTTTTCCGTTACTAAACTATGACCGGACACAAATAACCGTAAAACATATCCTTTGGTTTCAGGAAATTCGGCTTCGGGAGATAAATCCAATTTAAAATTAGGAGAGGGGTATTCTGATAAATTTTCAGTTGTTGTAGAATCATGAGTCACATCATTTTTTTTCACCTGAACAATCAGATCATGATTTTCCCAAAGTTGAGGAAATTGCTGATAATAAGTGGCAATAATTAAAGGATTACAAAACTCTTCTGAACCCGTTGCGGGTTGCCAAACTATATCCCCCGTATCAAAAATCGTATTTAATAAAGTTTGGTATTGTAAAACCGGAGGATAAGCTTCCGCCGAAAGTTGGATTTGTTGGGTTTGGGGGTCAACCCAACGATCATAAGTTGCGGTATAACAAGGAATCAAAAAATGAGGGGGTTCTGGTAAACCTAAAAGTTCTTGCAAAGATGTGCAAAGATGAGAATGCCAGCGACGCTGTTTATTGGGGTCAATACAATAAACTAAATCTCCCCCCGGAGTAAATAAAGCGATCGCTTTAAATAAATGAGTCACCGTAGATGGTTGAACTAAATTCAAAGCCTCATTCCATACCTAATATTAAAATTTAAAGCCTTAAACTGGTAAATCGTGATTCCCAGCCATTCAAAAGAATGGAGAGATCGAGAAATGGGATCACGATTCACCGATACTTTTACTTTAGGCGATGAAAGCAAGAGTAGGGCTGAAATTTTACATTTTTGTTAGAGTTAGACTCGTCCTCGTAACATTTGACTCATCTCGTTGGGGAAGGGGGAGACCTCTAAACAAATTTCTTCAGTAATTCGTCCTTCCTGATACAGATTGTAAAGAGATTTGTTCATGGTTGTCATGCCTTCATAGGTATCTTTGAGCATGATTTGGTTAATTTCTTCAAACTTGTCTTTAACGATGTATTCCTTGATCACATCCGTATTAATCAAAACATCATGAAAAGCCGCCCGTTTCCCATCAGTGGTTTTACACAATAATTGAGCAATAATCGCCACCAAAGATTCGGAAATCGAGACTTTAATTGAAGGTTGTTCCTCGGCGGTAAACATATCCAAAATCCGAGTCAAGGTTTTTACCGCACTATTGGTGTGTAACGTTCCTGATACTAAGTGACCCGTTTGTGCCGCTTTTAAGGCAATTTGCATCGTTTCCTTATCCCGAATTTCCCCTACGAGTAAGACATCGGGATCTTGACGCAATGCACCTTTAAGGGCATTAAAAAACTTCAACGTATGACGTCCGACTTCTCGGTGTTTAATCAGGGATTTTTTACTTTCGTGAACAAATTCTACCGGGTCTTCAATTGTAATAATATTGTAGGCATAGTTGCGGTTCATATAGTCAATCATCGCCGCCAGGGTTGTAGATTTACCTGAACCCGTTGGCCCCGTTACCAGAATTAATCCTTTGTGATAGTTACAGATTTTTTTAAACACTTCTGGTAACTTTAACTGTTCCAAGGTCAAAATCGAGGAACCAATTAACCGCAATACCAGTGAAGGGCCATTGAGGGCATCAAAGATACTAATCCGAATTCGCACAAACCCTAAATCCGCCGCCCCATCAAAGTCAAGATTTTCTTGAAATTGATGAATTTCCTCATCGGTCAATACCTCCATCAACCAACTCATAAAGGTATTTAAGTCAGTGTTGGGCCACTCTAAGGGGACAATATCTCCCCGTTTGCGAAAGCGCGGGGGTTCATTCACCCCTAAGTGAACGTCCGAAGCCCCCTCATCGTTAGCCCGTTTGACAATATCGCGTAACGTGGGTTGTCCGGGGCTAGGGCCTTTGCTTCTCGGTGTCGCCATCACCGTTGCGGTTGTTGTCGTCGTTTGAGTCGGTGTCGCAACGGCAGCACTTGCGACTCCAGCCCCAGGTGGGGGAGGGGCTTTCGGTGCAGGTGGACGTGGCGGAATCCCTGGCACTGGTGGACGAGGAACAGGTGGACGCTCTGATTGTGTCATATCCCGTGACCTTTCAATAAAACAAATTCGGGCTGAAATCTTGAAATAGAATATTCTTAGTCTACCGCTTTGGGAATCCTACAACAAGTTAGCCGTTGACTGTTGACTGTTGACTGTTGACCGATTACTGTTGACTATTAGCGGTTGCCCACTAATTACTGATAACTGATAACTGATAACTGATAACTGATTAACATGAATTCAGTGGATTTAGCCTTTACCCCTGCTTTAGAACAAGCGCGATTAATTCGCACAAAAGTTTTATCTCCTTTAGAGTTAGTTAATTTTTATTTAGATCGAATTCAACGGTTAAATCCGCAGTTGGGTTGTTATTTTACGGTTATGGCAGAAACTGCGATAGAACTCGCCCAAACCCAAACAGAACACCTCGCCCAAATTACCGATATTAACGAGTTACCCCCCTTTTTTGGGGTTCCTATTTCGATTAAAGATTTAAACCCCGTTGCGGGAGTTGCTTGTACCTATGGTTCACGGGCATTACTCGATAGAATAGTCACTTATGATGATGGAGTGGTGAGTCGCATTCGCCAAGCCGGATTTAATATATTAGGCAAAACCGCAACTTCAGAAGTCGGCTCATTACCCTACACTGAACCCGATGGCTTTCCTCCCGCCCGTAACCCTTGGAATTTAGAGTATACCCCCGGAGGTTCCAGTGGGGGCGCAGCCGCAGCCGTAGCAGCCGGATTATCCCCCGTTGCTCATGGGTCAGATGGCGGCGGTTCCATTCGTGGCCCTGCCTTTTGTTGTGGTTTAGTCGGAATTAAACCCACGCGAGGGCGAGTGTCCCATGCTCCCGTCGGAGACTTTCAAAGTGGCATTTCCACCGATGGCCCCTTGGCTCGTACCGTTGCGGATGCGGCGGCTTTATTAGATGTGATGTCAGGCTATATTTTAGGAGATCCCTATTGGTTGCCCGATCCCAATCCTTCGTTTTTGGCAGCAACCCAACAGCCGCCCAAGTCTTTAAAAATTGCCGTAGCAACTTCTATTTTACCCGTTGGTCAAGCGTCCCCAGACTGTGAACAAGCCGTTCAAAATACTGTTAAACTTCTCGAAGAATTGGGTCATCAAATAGAACTGATTAACCCGGATTTTAGTAATATTATTGAACCGTTTACTTTAGTTTGGAAATCGGGAGTCGCAGCCTCTGGAATTCCGTCAGAGTATTTAGGTTCGGTAAATCAATGGTTAAGGTCAACTCAAATAACGGCTGGACAATATTTGCAAGCGGTGTCTAAAATGCAGGTAGCCGGACGTGAAATTGTTGCCTCCTTAAGTCCCTTTGATGTTATTGTTTTACCCACCTATATGCACGGGACAATTCGGGTAGGAGAATATGCTCAACTTTCTCCTGAAGAAACCTTACAGCGTATTATTGAATGGATTGCCCCTTGTCCGGCTTTTAATGTCAGTGGTCAACCCGCGATCGCCATTCCCACAGGGTTCACGCCAGCAGGTTTACCCCTTGGGGTGCAATTGGTAGGAAAACCCGCAACGGAAGCCACTTTAATCGCCTTAGCTGCACAATTGGAAGCAGTACAACCTTGGGAACACTATCGCCCCCCTATAGCGATCGCATAATTCAATGTTAAACTCTTTGGATTGTTTAACCCAGACCTTTAATCATGCGTGAAATTCCGGTATCTGTTTTTTCTGTTTTTTCTAAACACCAGTGGAAAAAATTATTCTTTTCCTTAAGTCTTTTAACGCCAACAATTGTTAGCAGTTTTTTCTTATTCCCGCTTTCGAGCCGTGCAGCAGAATCTGTTGTAATCAGACAAGGATTTATTTATGCTACGGTTTCGGTTAAGGATTTAACAGAATTTGCAGAAACCGGGAAAGTTCCTTTAGGATTATTGGGTTATTTTAGTTTTTTAACTCCCGAACAAAAGCAACAGGCTTTAGGAGCTTTAAATATTAAAATAAAAATTCAAGATGAAACGGTTGATGAAATTGTTAATAGTCAAGTCGGAACCCGAATTTTAACGGATATTGATACGATTATTTCTTCAGATCAATCTCAAGGAGGAACAGCCATTAAAGAAGCTATTTTGTCTTCGGCTAAATCTCCCCAAGGATTATCCGTTATTAATTTTTTAGAAAATTATCCCCTCTCTACTATTGAGATTAATGTTCCTAAAGCATTTGAGGTTTTAAAACGCTTAAATCAAGGATTTTGGCAAACCCAAAGATTACTTTTAGAAGTCTTACCCAAATTTCCGACTGGAGACTTTCAACCGCCACCCATTACCTTTGACCCAACGCAACCAGGCCCCGGAAAAGTAGACATTACCCGCATAGAATTGCAGGATAAACAACGAAATCGCAATATCCCCGTTTATATTTATTCATCCTCCGCAGCAACCCCTGATAAACCCTTAATTCTTTATTCTCATGGTCGGGGTTCCGATTATCAAGAATTACGCTATTTAATGGAACATTTAGCATCCTATGGCTATACTGTGATTGTTCCTGAACATCCCGGAAGTAATGGGACTTATGTTGATAAAAATTTATTTTTATCCCCCACAGAAATTATTGAACGTCCCCAAGATTTAATTTTTACCTTAGATGAATTAGAAAAACTTAATGTCAATGATCCGAGATTTAAAGGTAAATTTAATACTAATAATACTTTAGTTTTTGGCTATTCTTTTGGAGGTGTAACGGCTTTAGCTTTAGCGGGAGGAGAGTTTCAAATTGATGAACTCAGGAAAAATTGTGATCAGAGTTTTATTACTTTTAGTTTAGGAAAAGCTACTCAATGTTTAGCCGCAGAACTGCCAAAAGATCGCTATCAATTTAGTGATCCTCGGATTAAACGAGCGATTTCTTTTGCTCCGACGGCTTCTGTAATCTTTGGAAAAACCGGATTAAATAAAGTTCAGGTTCCTACTTTAATTTTAACACAATCTTCCGATAAAGTCACTCCGGCTTTACCCGAACAAATTGCAATTTTTCCTCAAATTAAAACCGAAAAATTATTATTAGGGGTTTTAGGCGCGACCCATTTAAGTGTTCGAGATCCCCGAACCATTGCAGATCAAACTTGGATTCCCATTACTCCAATTTCAGGGGGTGAAGTCATTGGTGATGCTTCAAAAGATGTCCGTAATTATGCTAAAATAATTGCTTTAGCAACGGCTGCCCAACTGACACCCGATGCTGAAAAATATCAGGTATTTCTAACACCCGAATATTATCGCTCTATTTCAACTCAAGCGTTTCCCGTGCGTTTAATTACAGATATTCCTCCAGAAACCCAACTTTTCATTGAAGAGTTATTGAAAACTCAAGGTTCTCCCGGATTTGTGATGGTAAATTAATAGTTTCAGCCAGCAGCTGCCTCGATATTTGCCTTAGAAATGGAAAAACTGCCCCGGATGAGGCAGTTTAAAGAATTATGATCTTGAGGTTGACAATAACTGATGGCTGTTTAAGAGGCAGCAAAAGCAATCAGGAGCAGGGAAGTGACCAGGAGGACAGCAGCAGCGCCTTGAAGGGCATAGCGACTTTGCTGTTCAGGTGAGGGGTACTCAGCTACATAAAGTTGGGGTTCGGTGGCGTAGTTATTCAGGATTCCGTTTTCGTTGGTGGTGTACATGGTGTTTTTCCTTGAACTCGCTTGTTTATGTAAATAAATGTAACGCAATGTTAAAGATTGTAACAGTGACTTGACTCAACACCTGAAGTGATGTTAATCACAGAAAATTTTTCAGGAATCTCTTAAGCGGCTGAAGGAAGTAGCAAACATTTAAGGATGGAATATAATCTCCCAGGCTGAAGTTTCTCAAGCAGAATATTTCTCAGATGAAATCCCTAAATGTTTGCTACAAATCCGCCCCCAGTAGAGACGCGCCATGGCGCGTCTCTACTGGGGTTTAGGAGATTATCTGTAGTATCAATTTTAGAATTTCATATCAGTGTTGAAAGGATCAGTTTGTTAAATTTATTAGAATAATGAGTTAAAATTGTATTTTCACGGATATTTCAAAAGTTATATTAATCTTAATTTTCCGTAAATTTACTGTTGTTGAATCACCAGCAATCCCTTATATTAATAATCGAGTCTCTGCTACACCATTGATAAAGCTTGATTATTTCCGCCATCTGAGCGGATGAATTTTGCTGCTTTTGAAAATATTCTGATATTCCATCCTTAAATTGTTGCTACATAAGTCTCCTAGACCCCACGTAGAGACGCGCCATGGCGCGTCTCTACAGGATACTTGATTAATTAGGACTCTAAACCTACAAATAAATAGATGATTGATACAATTGTTGGTAAACGTATTTTAATCCCCACACAATTTACTGGGGCTGTCACCATTGAAACGGCTGATTTAATCGAAGATGCTGTGCTTTTACAAGTTCGCACCGGAAGCGGAGAACTCCGAGAAGCCATTCTAACTGTTACAGAAGTTGAAACCCTCCTCAGTCAACAGCAAAGCTTCTCTGCTCAAATTGTTGATGCTAATGCTTTTTCCCTGTTTATTGAATCCACTCGAATTAAAACTGCTTTTGCATTTGACCCCCACTTTGCCGTTAGTTTAAGTGGTGTTCGACCCCTTCCCCATCAGTTAGAAGCGGTTTATGAACGCATTCTCCCCCAAGTTAGATTACGGTTTCTATTAGCAGATGACCCCGGCGCGGGTAAAACGATTATGACGGGGTTATTAATTAAAGAATTAAAATTGCGGGGTGTCATTGAACGAATTTTAATTCTGACGCCAGCACCTTTAACCACTCAATGGCAAGATGAACTTAAAAATAAATTTGCTGAAACCTATGAAGTGATTACGTCAACCTTAGCCAAAAATCAACTCGCGGGCAACCCTTGGGAGCGGTTTCGTCAATGTATTGCTTCTATTGATTTTGCTAAACGAGAAGATGTGATTCCAGGGATTTTACAAGTGGATTGGGATTTAGTTATTATTGATGAAGCCCATAAATGTTCTGCCCGCACCCAAGGGGACGAACTGCGCCGCACGGGACGGTATAAATTAGCAGAAGAACTCTCTAAAATCACTGAACGAATTATCTTGCTGACTGCTACCCCCCATCAAGGAGATGTGAGTCAATTTCATAACTTTTTACGCTTATTAGACCCCGAACAATTTATTTCTAATGAAATTAACCCTGACCTGCTCCAGCTAGAAAATAGTCCTTGGTTTTTACGACGAATTAAAGAAGAATTAAGGGATTTTAACGGACAAAAACTGTTTAAAAAACGTCATGCGATTACGGTTCAATTTTCCCTGTCTGCGGCTGAAGAATTTCTGTATCAGCAAGTGACTCAATATATTAACCGTTATTTAGGGAAAACCAAGGGCGGTAAACAAGGGGCTGTTGCTTTAGCGCGAACGGTATTACAACGACGGTTAGCCAGTAGTTTAAACGCCATTCTCAATTCCTTAAAAAAACGACAACACCGATTTTCAGATTTATTAGAAGAATTAGAACAACTTCCTCCCCAAGAACAACGTCAACGGTTAATTAATTTAGGAAAACCTGTAGATAATGAAGTGGAAACCGATGATTGTTCAGAAGAAGAGTTAGAGGATTTTGCCGTTGAATTAACCTTAGCGGAACAACTCGAACAACTCCGAGAAGAATTACGGGAATTAAAACGGTTAGTGAAATTAGCCCAAGACACTATCAACCAAGGAGACGAACGCAAACTGAATGAATTAGAAAACTGTTTAAAACGAAGTGAATTCAGCGAGTTAAAAGATGGACGGGGAAAACTGTTAATTTTTACGGAACATCGGGATACCTTAGAATATTTGAAAAGAAATCTGAATCAGTGGGGATATAGTACCTGTGAAATTCACGGGGGAATGAACGTTTTACAACGCAAAGACGCTCAAAAAGATTTTAAGTCTAATAAACAAATTTGTCTGGCTACCGAAGCCGCCGGAGAAGGGATTAATTTACAATTTTGTCGGTTAATGATTAATTATGATATTCCCTGGAACCCGAACCGCTTAGAACAACGGATGGGACGCATTCACCGCATTGGACAGGAACATGAAGTTTATATTTTTAACTTTGTTGCCATTACAACAGTAGAAGGACGGGTTCTCAATAAATTATTAACCAAATTAGAGGAAATTAAAAATGCAATGGGAGATAGGGTTTTTGATGTAATTGGGCAACTCTTACAAGTCAATGAAATTCGGTTTGAAGATTTAGTCCGAGAGGCGACTTACTCCCAATCTAATGAAGATGAGGCAATGGAAACCCTCGATAAGTTAACTCCTGAACGCTTACAAACCTTAGAACAAGCAACCGGGTTAGCTTTAGCAACATCCCATGTAGATTTTAGCCAAATTTGCAACACTCAAACTGAGGATTATCGGTCAGAAGAACAGCGTTTAATGCCTTATTATGTAGAAGATTTTTTTCAAAAAGCTTGTCATTATTTGCGGGTAAATTTAGAAGTCAGAGCCGATGGTTTATGGCGAATTCCCTATCTCAAAGAAGAATTTCGCTCCGAACAGTTAGAAGCCGTCCGACGCTTAGGAACCCCAGATAAAAACTATTCTAAATTAACCTTTTATAAACAACATTTAGAACTCGCCACTGACCTCAATTTAGAATTTATCTCCCCTGGACATTGCCTCTTTGCTGCTTTAGCAGAACGTTTAGACCAACAACTGCAAGAACAGGTAGGACAACAAACCGCTATTTTTACCGATGCTGATACGGATAGCCCCTACAGGATTCACTTTTTCAAGGTGCAAATTGAAGGACAAACCAGTCGGGGAGAACCGCAAATTCTCAACGCCCGACTGTATGCAATGGTTGAACAATTATCGGGTGAATTGGGTTTAATAGCGGCGGATGTTTTGCATGATTTATCGATAGTTTCTCCTGATTTTATGCCAGAGTCCGGGGAGATTTTGCACCCTCTGACGCCCAGGAAACAGCAAGAATTGGAAAGCTGGTTAAAGGTGAAAGTTCAACGGGGCTTAATGGAGGAATCTCGCAGCCAACGACAACGGGAGTTACAAATCCGGCAAGATTATCTGAAACAAGCGATGGATAGGACAATTAGCGAAGCTCAACGCACTCAGATGAGGTTGGCGGCCAAGGTTGCCCAGGGGGATGAAACCTATCGGGTGGCACGGGATAGCGCCCAAAATAAAGTCCGCACCCTGCAAGAACGTTATAAAACGAAACAAACGGAACTGGAATATCTGCAAATTGTCCGACCGGGACGGGTGATGTATTTGGGGACGGCGCTGGTTTATCCCACACCGCCAGAAACCTTAAATACGGTGCTGCGAACTGACCCAGAGGTGGAAGCCTTGGCGATGGAGTTTGTGATGGACTATGAACGTCAGCAGGGATGGCAACCGGAGGATGTGAGTGATTATCACGATGGCAGTGGGTTTGATATTCGCAGTATTGGGCCGAGTCCTGATGGGGTGCAACCGCCTCCGGTGCGACGCATTGAGGTGAAGGGACGGGCGCAACAAGGACAAGGGGTGTCTTTAACGGGGAATGAATGGCGCAAGGCGCAACAGTTGGGAGAGTCCTATTGGTTATATGTGGTGTGGGGATGTCATACGCCGAACCCGCAGTTACTTCGCATTCCGAACCCGACTCAGGTTTTAGCGAGGGATGCGAAGGAAATTAAACAGGTGACTCGTTATTTAGTGGAGGGGGAAGCATTACAAAAAAATGCGCTAATAGAGTAATATGAAATACTGCAAGGGAAAAGCTTAACTGGGAACACAGGAAACAGGGGATAGAAAAAAGTTATAGCCACCCTAGCAATTATTTGTAGCCAACCTTAAAAGATGGAATATCGCCAGTCTAAATCAGTTGTACATCAGACTTAAAATCCAATTCCTCGTAGGGGCGAGGCGCGCCCATTGGTGTCAACTTAAGGAAAAGATTGGAGGCGATCGCAACGGCTAATGCGAGTTGAAGAGGGCGATGAGTAGTCGCCCTGGGGAGGTGGCAACTGGTTGTGTTAG